>NZ_JBWGIO010000013.1:0-237279 GCF_057784215.1 Mesorhizobium sp. CNPSo 4661
CGGAGGATGGAACGGCTACGCCAAAGAGCGGCCGCCAGGCCCGGTCACCTTCAGCAACGGCCTCAAACGTTTCCATGCCATCGCCGAGGGCTTCGCTCTTGCAAATCCCAACTAACCCGCACAACGCAAATGTGTGCGCACGCTAGCCCCTTGTGGGAGAAGGTGGATTGGCGCGCAGCGCCAAGACGGATGAGGGGTGGGTGACGGATCGCCGTCATTGCCAAGCTGGAGCACCCCTCATCCGGCCGCTTCGCGGCCACCTTCTCCCACAAGGGGAGAAGGGGAAGCGGTGCCTACTTCACCGGCAGGCCGGTCGCGGCGGCGATCTGCTTGGCGGCGTCGTCGAGCGCGGCCTTGGCGTCGGGATAGCCGTTGGACAGGTATTTGGTCTGCACGGCGCGCAGGATGATCTCGGCATCGCTCTGGAACTGCGTGCCGCGGCTCGGCACCACCTTGGGCAGCGTCGCCAGGATATCCTTCCAGACCGCCTGGCCGCCCCAATAGGGCTGGCCTTGCGCGACGTAAGGATCGTCGAGCGCCGAGATCAGCGACGGCACCAGGCCGAAATCCTTCAGCATGGTGATCTGGCCCTCATTCGTCCCCAGCGTGTATTTGAGGTAGGCGTAAGCCGCTTCCTTGTTCTTCGAGGCCGAGGTGATGGCCAGCGACGAGCCGCCGAGATTGGCGGCGCGCGGGCCGTCGGCGGTCAGGCTCGGCATCAGATAGACGCCCCATTTGCCGCTTTCCTTCGGCGATTCGGTGCGGATCGTGCCTTCATACCAGCCGCCATAGACCTGGCTGGCGACGGTGCCGGCGGTGTTGTTGGTGATCTTGGTGGACCAGTCGGCCGACGTGACGATGCCGGCGTCCTTCATCTCCTTGACCTTGGTCAGGGCATCGACGCATTTCGGCTCGGCCACGGTGATCGACTGGCCGTCCTCGGCGAAATATCCGCAGCCCTGCTCGTTGGAGATCATGCGGAAGAATTCGGTGTCGCCGTTGAAATCGGCATTGGTCATCGACACGCCCGGATTGGCGGCCTGGATCTTCTTGCCGGCAGCGATGAAATCGTCCCAGGTCTTGATCGTGGCCGGGTCGACGCCTCCCTTCTCATAGAAGTCGCGGCGATAGAAGACGGCCACGGGGCCGGAATCCCAGGGCATCGCGTAGGCCTTGCCGCCGACCTCGAGCTCGGTGCGCTTGAAGTCGGGGAATTTCTTCTGGTCCTCGGCGGTGTAGCCCAGCGTGTGCAGGTCGACGAAGCAGTCCGGGAACTGGCTCCAGTAGTTTTCCGCCTCGCCGTTCTCGATCGAGACGATATCGGGCAGGCCGACGCCGCCGGCGGCGCAGCCGGCGATCGACTTGTCATAGGTCGGCTGGTTGCCGAGGTCCTGGACCGTGACCTTGATGTCTGGATATTTCTTGTTGAAGCCCTCGACCGTCGACTTCAGCGACGAAGCGGCGATGTTCCAGCTCCAGATGGTGATCTCGCCGGACTGCGCCAGGGCCGAGCCGGAACCCAGGGCAAGCATAAGCGCGGCGCAGGTCAGTGTAGTGCGCATTGAAATCCTCCCATTTCATTTGCTCTCTCACTGTGAGCGTGGCTAGACTATGCGGCGCGGAAGGCTTGTCCCCGTCGAAGGGAATGAGAAGTTGGCGGAAAGTAAGATGCCGGAGCGTCCATTCTACCAGCCTGGCGCGAGCAGCGTCGAAGGACTGCCGCTTGTCCTGCAGATGTTCCACAACCACCCGTTGGTGATGCTGAAGCCGCACTGGCACGCCCAGGTCGAGGTGAATTTCATCGTGCAGGGCCGCGTACATTACCGCATGGCCGAGCACGAGATCGCGCTGTCGGCCGGCGAGATGTGCCTGTTCTGGGGCGGCCTGCCGCACCAGATGGACGACCTCTCCGACGACGCCGTCTATGCCGGCGCGCATCTGCCGCTGGTGCATTTCTTCCGCCTGCATCTGCCGGCCGACATACGCCATCGGCTGATGACCGGCGCGACGCTGGTGACCAACGCCACCGACCAGTCGGACAACGACAATTTCAAGCGCTGGAACGAATATGCGCGCTCGGGCGATCCGGCCAAGGCCGAGCACGCCGTCAACGAGCTGCTCCTGCGGCTCGAGCGGGTGCGCTTCGAGCCCTACCGGCTGGTGCCGGGAAATGCGGCCGGGCAAGGGGCGGGCAATGCCTTCGACCAGCAATCCTCGCGCAATGTCGGGCGCATGTGCGATTTCATCGCCGAGAATTTCCTCTACGACATCGATTGCGTGACCATCGCGGCGGCGGCCGACATCCATCCCAAATACGCCATGAGCCTGTTCAAGAAATCGACCGGCATGACGCTCAACGAATATGTCAACCTGCTGCGCCTGAGCTACGCGCAGGCGCTGTTGATGCATGAGGACGCCAATGTGCTGAGGGTCGCCATGGAATCGGGCTTCGGCTCGCTCAGTGCCTTCAACAAATCGTTCCGCAAGCTGGCCGGCATGTCGCCTTCCGATTTCAGGCGGTCGGGCGCCGCGCGGTAGAATGGTCAACAGTCGCCCACCCGTCGTCATTCTAGGGCGGAGCGGGAAGCGAAGCGTACCGCGTAGACCCTAGAATGACGACGTTGGGTGTCGGGGAACTGCCTCAGGCTTCTGGGACTCACACAGCCGGAAAGCTGACGGTCACGCCAAGACCCGGACTGCGGTCCTCCAGCACGATGGCCGCGCCATGCAGGTCGGCAACCGCCTTGACCAGGCTGAGCCCCAAGCCGCTGCCCGGCGTCGTGCGGCTCCTATCCAGCCGGTAGAGCCGGCGGAACACTTTTTCGCGTTCCTCGGCGGGGATGCCCGGGCCATCGTCGCGGACATGGACGAGGACGTGGCTGCCTCGCCTAGTCACCGAGAGCTCGATCGCGGTGCCTGGCGGGCAATGGCTGAGCGCGTTCTCGACCAGATTGGCGAGCATCTGCATCAGCAGGTCGCGGTCGCCGTGAACATACCATTTCGTATCCGGAATGATCCCTATGGACAAGGACTTGCCATCATCCTCGGCGACGTCGGCATAGACCTCGCCGATGGTCTCGACGACCGGGCCCACATCGAGATCGACGAAGCGCGCCTTGCGGGCGCCGGCTTCGATCTGGGCGATGCGAAGAAGCGCGTCGAACGTGCTGTTGATCTGCTGGCTCTCGGCGCGGGCATCGGTCAGCTCGGTCGAGACGTCCTCGCCCGACGCCGTCTTGTCGGCGGCCTGCTCCAGGATCATCTGCAGCCGGTTGAGCGGCGTCTTGAGATCGTGGGCGATGTTGGCGCTCACCTCGCGCATGCCGTCGACCAGCGCCGACAGGCGCTCGAGCGCGGCGTTCACCTGGGCGGAGACGGCGTCGATGTCGTCGCCGCTGCCGATCAGCGGAATGCGCGCGTCGAGCCGCCCATGCGAGACGTCGACCATGGTGCTGGCGATGCCGTCGAGGCGCCGCTGCACGCGTGAGGCAAGCACGGCGCCGCCGCCGATCGCCAGGACGGTGATGAAGAGCGTGGCCCAGCCGAAGCTCATCAGCACGATCCTCTCCAGATCCTCGGTCTCGGAAAGCGAGAAGGCGACCGTCAAATTGTTGTCGCCGACCATGCCCGAATAGGCGCGATATTCGGTGTCGGGCGGCACGCCCGGCAGGCTGGCGGCGAACATGGAAAAGCCGTCCGGCAGGCTGGAGGCGGTGAAATCCCCGGCGAGGCGGTTGCCGCCCCGATCGGTGAGGGAAAAGATCTCGTCCTTGTCCTGGCTGAACTGGGCATGGTCCCTGACCGTGGAGATGAGATCCTCCTCGTCGCTCTCGGCATAGGTCGCGGCGATGAGCGAATATGTCTCCTTGATCGATTGATCGAGCTGCCTGGCGAGCGAGGCGCTCATCAGTTGATAGACGATCGCGCCCGACAGGATGAAGGCCAGCAGGAACAGGAAGGCGAAGGTCAGCGCCAACCGGAACGGCGTGCTGCGCAGCAGGCTGGAGCGTATCTCGCTCATGCGATGGCGAGCGCGGCTGGCCGACCGGCGAACGCAAGATCAGGCCGGAACATGCAGGCTGTAGCCGGTGTTGCGCACGGTGTGGATCAGCGGCACGTCGAAGGGCCTGTCGACCTTGGCCCGCAGCCGGCTGATATGCGTCTCGACGACGCTGGTCTTGGGGTCGAAATGAAAATCCCAGACGCGCTCCAGAAGCATGGTGCGGGTGATGACGCGGCCCTCGCCGCGCATCAGCACTTCGAGCAGGCTGAATTCGCGCGGCTGCAGGTCGATCGGCTGACCCTGCCGGGTCACGCGGCGCTGGATCAGGTCCATTTCGAGGTCGGCGACGCGCAGCTCCGTCTTCTGCTCCTGCGCCGCCGGCCGGCGGCCGAGCGCATGGATGCGGGCAAGCAGCTCGGAAAAGGCGAAGGGCTTGACCAGATAGTCGTCGCCGCCCGCCTCGAGGCCCTCGACGCGGTCGTCGACGCCGCCGATGGAGGTCAGGAAAATGGCCGGCGTGCGGATGCCGGCGGCGCGCACCGCCTTGATCATCGACAGGCCGTCGAGGCCGGGAACCATGCGATCGGCGACGATCACGTCATAGGCGTTGCGGGTCGCGGCGAAGAGGCCGTCATGGCCGTCGCGCAGCAGATCGCAGACATGGCCGGCCTCGGTCAGTCCCCTGACGATATAGTCGGCGGTCCTCGGATCGTCTTCAACAAGCAGAAGTCGCATCGCCCCGTGCTGTCCTTGCCGCCTCGACCTCACCGGCATGGTAGCCGGCTGCGGCTTTCGGCTGGTTCCCTGGGGCGGCTCACCGTTTCCGGTACCGCTGAACCGCTCCAGCTCTCTGTGTTGACGCAATTTCTGGCGGAAATTGCCCTAACCATCTGTTTTTATGCATTTCCTGGCTGAAAACCGCTACACATTTTTGCGAGGGCCATTTTGAGACAGGGCATGATGTCGTCCAAAACCCGCTTCACTGTTTTCGGCATCATGCTTCTAGTCGAGCAGGGCCTGCTCGTCTTCTTCGATCAGGTTTTTCAGCGTCATATAGAGAACGATGACCACGATGCAGCCGAGGAAGGTCAGGCTGGTGACGGTGGTGCCGAGGCCCATGCCGCCATATTCGACCGGCTGCGACAGCAGGTCGCCGAACGAGGCGCCAAATGGCCGGGTCAGGATATAGGCGAGCCAGAAGGCGAGGATGCCGTTGAGACCGAGGAAGAACCAGGCAAGCGCGATCGCCGCGATCACGCCGCCGAAGATGAGGCCGGTGGTGAGATAACCCATGTCGAAACGTTCGGCGACCAGATCGCCCGCGGCCGTGCCGAGCGAGAAGGTGAAGAGGATCGCCAGCCAGTAGAAGATTTCGCGCCGGGTGGTGAAGATGGTGTGGATCGAGAGCGTCTTTTCGCTGGCGTACCAGGCCGCAAAGGTCAGTGCCAGCGCAATCGAGAAGACGATCGTCGTCGTCTCCAGCCGCACGCCGAAATTGTCGACGAGGTTGTCGGTGACCAGGGTGCCGACAATGCTGATCAAGACGACGGCCAGCCAGTAGGCCCAGGGCACATAACGCTTCTGCGCGAATTGCAGGACGAGCGCGACGACGAGGATGCCGCTCATGATCAAGGATGTGACGGTAAGGCCGAGGCCGAGATTGACGGCAAGATAGTCGGCCGCCGTCTCGCCCATCGTCACCGCCATGACCTTGATCAGCCAGAAGTCGAGGGTGACCTCCGGGACCCGGTTGAGAGCAAGGTGATCGGCTTCAGCGTGGGAGTGCATGGCGATGTCCATTTGCGGTCCGTGCTGGGCTTACTTGCCGAGGATCTTCATGGCCTGGGCGAAGAAGTCGTCGGCGCGCTTGTCGTCGTCGGCGTTGCAGCGCTCGATGCCTTTCGTCTCCAGTTCGGAAACCTTGTTCTTGTCGGCATCGTTCGGCCTGGCCTTGGCTTCGGCGGCGCGCAGGTCCTTCAGCGCGGTCTCGCAAGGCGTCGGAGCGGCAATCGCCGAGGCCAACGGAGCGGCAATCGCGGCAGTGGCAAGGGCGAAAGCAAGGGCAAATTTGTTCATGATTGTACCCTGATGTTGAGGGCCGTTGTCCCCGGCGCCTGTTCGAGCCGCCTCAAATCCGGGGCGGCGACCATCAGGTGTAGGCAGGCGAATTCACCGCAGCCTGTCCGCGCCATTACAAATTCGTAAGGTCGGTCAAAAGATTCCGCCGGGCCTCGTCATCGCGCGGCGGAAGGGCTAGAGAAGCCTTGGCGCCCTTGTCGGCGCCGGAGCGGGTGAGAAAGAATGGCCTACACATCCCTCAAATCGGCGCCGAAGGCGTTCGACCAGCACAAGCGCCTGATCGTGGTGCAGGTGGCCGCCGTGCTTGCCATCATCCTGCTGCTGTTCAGCAAGCCGGCGCTGGCCGAAGGGTCGAACGGGCACGAAGCTCTCGAGACGATCGGCTTCGCGATGGCGCTGATCTGCTTCCTTGGCCGGCTTTGGAGCATCCTCTTCGTCGGCGGCAGGAAGAATGACGAGCTGATCGTGTCCGGCCCGTTCTCGATGACCCGCAACCCGCTCTATTTCTTCTCGACTGTCGGCGCGGTCGGCATCGGGCTGATGTTCGGTTCGGTGCTGGCCGGCGTAATGCTCGGCCTGGCGAGCTTCCTCGTCTTCCGCTTCACCGCGCGCAAGGAGGCCGAGTACCTCGCCGGCAAGTTCGGCACGGCTTACGCGGCCTATGCCGAACGCACGCCCTCCTTCTGGCCGAACCCGATGCTTTACCGCGACGAGGCCCAGTGGCTGTTTTCGCCTGGTGCGCTGAAGAGGAATTTCCGCGACGGGCTGTATTTCCTGGCGCTGTTCCCGGTCATCGAGGCGGTCGAGTATTTCCGCCTCAGCGGCCACCTGCCGACGCTTTTCACGGTCTATTAGTTTCTCGGCACAGTCGCTTCGTCTGGGTCGGCAGGCGGCATGCCTGGAGATTGGCTGAAGCGCTTGTCAGGTCGTCATTCTATGGCGGAGCAAGGAGCGAAGCGACGCGCGCAGACCCGAGGATCATCCGTGACGTCGAGGCGTTGCGACGGCGCAGAATTCTGCTCCGCTGCATTCCACGGCTTAGGTCACGGCATGGATTCCAGGGTTCTCCGCGACGCCGCTTCGCGGCTGCTCCGCCCTGGAATGACGAGGCTGGGGGCTTCGGCTAATCTCCAGCGTTTGCGTGGCTTCACCGGAAATGACTGCCGATTCAGCGCGCCTTGTCGCGCGCGGCGCGGCGGGTGCTCTCCAGGAGAATTACCAGGCAGCCGGCGAGAAGGACGAAGCCGCCGATGAGCGGCGGCAGCGCCAAAAGCTTCACCGCGGCGGTGATCAGCGCGATCAGGATCAGCGCCAGCAGCGCCAGGCTGCCGTCGTCGACGAACATGCCGACGAGCTCCTTGAAGACAAGACGGATCATGGTCATCGGGCAACTCCTTCGGCGGGCGCCGGGTAGGCGCCGCGCAGCCAGCGCACGATGGCGAAGGATGCCGCGGCATTGATGGCGAAGATGGCGAGCAGCGCGAGGTCGGCGCCCGGCCATTCGGCGCCGAGGCCTTCACCGGTCCAGAACACGCCGAAGCTGGTCAGCATCAGCCCGACGACGAATTTCAGCGCGTTTTCCGGCACGCGCGCCAGCGGCCGATGCACGGCAAGGCCGATCAGCATCACAAGCACGAAGGCCGCCAGCGCGCCGAGGCCGGCATAGAGCGTCTGCCCGTGCGCGGCGCCGACCGCGATGACGATGAACACCACTTCGACGCCCTCGAGCAGCACCGCCTTGAACGAGGCGACGGCCGCCAGATAGTCGGCGCGGCGGTCGTTGGCCTGCCGCTGCAAGACCGCCGTCTCCTTGGAAAAGGCCTGGTCCTCGTCATGCAGCGCGATGACGGCGACGCTGCGCAGGATCGCCTTCCGCAGCCAGCGCATGCCGAACAGGATCAGCAACACGCCGACCACGAATTGCAGGACGGTGATGGGAACGAGCGCCAGCAGCGGCCCGAACGCCAGCACCAGCGCCGCCAGCACGGCGAGCGCCAGCACGGCACCCGTCAGCGCCGGGCGCCAGCCGCGCGTCACGCCGACGGCGAGCACGATGGTGAAGGCTTCGACCACTTCGACGAAGGACGCCAGGAAAGAGGCCGTCACGGTGGATAGTATGGGTGTCAGGCCATGCATGAAAGGCTCGTCCAAATGCTTGGGAATCATCGGCTGGCGAGCACGATACAGCGCTCGGACGGCGGCGAGAATGCCCGAGGGGCGATCCTATGTGGTTCCGCGTCGGGCGAGGGCGGAACCGGGCATTTCGAAGGACTCATTGACGGTCTGTATCCGTTCGGTGTCCGTTGTATCGCGGCGCTGCCCTGGCTATCTGCTGGAGCAACAAGGAATTTGAGCGGTCAATAGGCCGCTCCAAAAGGAATGGAGCCATGAAGAAGATCGGGTTTCTGTCGTTCGGGCATTGGTCGCCCTCGCCGCAATCGGGCACGCGCTCGGGCGCCGACGCGCTGCTGCAGTCGATCGACCTCGCGGTCGCGGCCGAGGAGCTCGGCGCCGATGGCGCCTATTACCGCGTCCACCATTTTGCCCGGCAGCTCGCCTCGCCGTTTCCGCTGCTTGCGGCGGCGGGCGCCAAGACCAAGCGCATCGAGCTCGGCACCGCCGTCATCGACATGCGCTACGAGAACCCGCTCTACATGGCCGAGGACGCCGGCGCGGCGGACCTGATCGCCGGCGGGCGTCTGCAGCTGGGCATCAGCCGTGGCTCGCCCGAGCAGGTGATCGATGGCTGGCGCTATTTCGGCTACGTGCCGGAAGAGGGCAAGAGCGACGCCGACATGGCGCGCCGCCACTCGGAGATCTTCCTCGACCTGTTGCGCGGCGAAGGCTTTGCGCAGCCCAATCCGCGGCCGATGTTCCCCAATCCGCCTGGACTGCTCAGGCTGGAGCCCTTCTCGGCGGGCTTGCGCGAGCGCATCTGGTGGGGCGCGGCCACCGACGCCACCGCGGTATGGGCGGCCAAGCTCGGCATGAACCTGCAGAGCTCGACGCTGAAATTCGACGAAACCGGCGAGCCGCTGCATGTCCAGCAAGCCAAACAGATAAGGGCCTATCGCGCCGCCTGGAAGGAAGCCGGTCATGCCAGGGAGCCGCGCGTCTCGGTCAGCCGCAGCATCTTTGCCTTGGTCAACGACATGGACCGCGCCTATTTCGGCGGCAGCGAGGGCCAGGACCATTTCGGCTATATCGAGCCGGAAAAGCGCGCCGTGTTCGGCCGCTCCTATGCCGCCGAGCCGGACAGACTGGTCGAGCAGCTCAAGGAAGACGAGGCGATCGCCGAGGCCGACACGCTGCTGCTCACCGTGCCGAACCAGCTGGGCGTCGACTACAACGCCCATGTCATCGAGACGATTTTAAAGCATGTGGCGCCGGCGCTGGGCTGGCGGTGAAGGCGTCTATACTCGAGTGAAATTGCACCCGGCAGACACGTCTAAAGCGGCAGAGAACGTAATTTGCTTATCCGCTTGATAGGGATCTCGTGCATCGATGGCGCGGCGACGAGATTGGTGACCGCCTCGATCTCCGGCCATTTCCAGACGAGAGTGCCGGCCAGTTGGTGCATTGCTGTTTTTTGGTAGGCCGGTGCGAGAATGAAGCCATGAAGACCGGCCGAACGCAGAGCGGCACGCTCGGCAGGGTTCTTCAACACGCGCCCGTCGCCTGAGATGAAGATCCAAGTGTCGGCTGAACTTTGAAGATGCCTGATCCAGTCGATATCGGCTGAGTGTCGGCCTTTGGGTAGGTCCGGCACGTCTTTGATGTGAAACGCTCTATGTCCGTAGTGGTGGATAAAGCCGTCTAGGGTCGTAGCTAAAAGAGGAGCCGTGCAGTTGTCGAACAAGACGTTCACGCTGCGAGTCCGTGCTCCAGGGAAGCCTCGAATTCGATGGCACGTCTTATGGCGGCTTCCGGCACGGCATAGGCGCGAGCCGCACCAGAAACTCCTTCTTGTCTCGCAGCTGCCGCTAGGACGACGGTGGGGACGCTTGAGGCCGCTTCGATTGGTTGGCCGAAGGCTCTCGATGGATCAACGACGACGTTCATCCGGCGACCACTGGGCCACCAAAGAAGCGGGTTACCGTCATCACCAAAATCGACTGTTTTAAGGATCGGTTCGATGATTCCCTTAAACTCATACTGTCGCTTGAATAGGTTCAGTAGCCGCTCTCTTTCTTCACCGTCCTCGCCGGTCTCGATCACGGATACAAAAATCTCCCGTCCATCGGTCCGAAAACGATTAGTGGAGAGAGGCCTCTCCTGACCAATAACATCACGCGCCAAAATTATTGCGGCTCTGACCCGCTGAGCTGACACCCCCGCGCGGATGAATGCATCAGCGACGCGCACTTCCATCAGGTCTCGAAATCCAAGGAAGACGTGATCGTCCCCTAAGTTGACTTCTGGCGTCCATAACGATGGATAATTCTGATTTTTGATCCTATGGCCTCGGAGCCAACGGGAAATTTTTGCCGGGCGGATGTGCAAAAGCCTTCCCGCTTCGGCAGGCGTATACACTCCGACTCCGATCAAATTGTTCAATTGAAACTCCTTGGTCACATTGATTCAGGGTCTCTAGCACCTGTCAATATGCCATCCAGTTGTGACCGAATTCGCAATGTAGGTATAGGTCACTGCGGAGTTCTTCACGAGCTTACCTTCAGGCCCACCACGCCAAGGATGGTCACTGCCGCGAAGGTGAGCCGCACGGCGTCGGTGCTTTCGCCGAACAGCACGATGCCGGCGGCCAGAGAGCCGACGGCGCCGATGCCGGTCCACACTGCATAGGCGGTGCCGAGCGGCAGGACCGTCAGCGCCTTGGTCAAAAGCGCGATGAAGACGACCAGAAGCACCAGCGAGACGGCGGCCCAGAGCGGCTCGGAAAAGCCGGCCGATCTCTTGGTCGCGAGCGCCCAGGCGACGTCGGTGATGCCCGAGATGACGAGCAGCAGCCAGGCCAGCGACGGGCTCATGCGAGCCTCCCGGCGAAGTCGGCGGCAAGCCGCTGCAGCTCGGCTTCCGTGCGCCTGACGCCGGCCTCCATCGCTTCCGGCTGGCCGATGGTCGGCGAGACGTGGACGATCGCCGCATCCGTCAGGCCGATGAAGGCAAGCGCGGTGCGCAGATAGGGCGTCGCGAGATCCGGCCGGCCATAGCTCGGACCTTCGGTGAAGTCGCCGGAGGTCGCCATCAGCACGGCGGTCGGCCGTGGCCGCAGCAGCGGCGTGTAGCCGGTCGCCGGGTTGAAGGAAAAACTCAGGCCCGGCTGCGTCACAAGGTCGAACAGGTGCTTCAGCCGGTAGGGCACGCCGAGATTCCACATCGGCGTCGAGATCAGGATCGCGTCGGCGGCGTCGAGCCTGGCCAGATAATGGCCGATCAGCGTCCAGGCCCGGCTCTGCGCTTCGGTCAGCGGCGTGCTAGAGAGCTTGGCGTATTTGGCGTCGATCGCCGCGCCGTCGAAGCTCGGCAGGATGGCGGTCCAGATGTTGAAGTGGTCGACCTCGACCTTGGGAAGCTGCTCTTTCAGCTGCGCGAGGAAATTCTTCGCGGCCGTGCTCGACCAGGACCGGTCGGCGCGCGGCGAAGCTTCGATGTGCAGGATGCGGCTCATGTCATTCTCCAGTCAGGCTGACTTGCTTCCGAAGCGCGATATATGTTCGCGTCGATGTGAGCGCATTTAGCAATTTCGCCATTCCAATTCGCATGGATACGAAGATGATCGACTATGACGACGTGCGGCTGGTGGCGGCGATCGCCACGGCGGGCGGGGTGCGCGGCGCGCAGGCAAGGCTCGGCACCCATATCGCGACCATCTATCGGCAACTCAGGGAGCTGGAGAAGCGCACCGGCGGCGTGCTGTTCGAACGCCTCGGCAACAATCTCGTGCCGACCGGCAGGGCCGAGCCGTTCCTCGACGCGGCGGAGGAGTTGCGCGACCGTCTCGCGGAAGTCGAGCTCCGCGTCGCGGCGCAGGACGACCGGCTGGTCGGGCCGCTGCATGTGACGACCGCCGACACGCTGCTCGATATCGCCTGCGCCTGCCTGAAAGCGTTCGGCAATGCCCATCCCGGCATCGCACTGTCGCTGGAGGTGAACAACAGCTTTGCCGACCTCGGCCGGCGCGAGGCCGACGTCGCCGTCCGCCCGACGCTGACGCCGCCCGAAACGCTTGTCGGCCGGCGCGTGGCGCGGTTTTCCTATGCCGTCTTTGCCAGCGACATGTCTTTGGACGGCTGGA
Organism: Mesorhizobium sp. CNPSo 4661; assembly: GCF_057784215.1. Taxonomy (NCBI): domain Bacteria; kingdom Pseudomonadati; phylum Pseudomonadota; class Alphaproteobacteria; order Hyphomicrobiales; family Phyllobacteriaceae; genus Mesorhizobium; species Mesorhizobium sp. CNPSo 4661. The sequence goes on from NZ_JBWGIO010000013.1 coordinate 12,339, forward strand.
TCGGCTTCGACCCGACATTGTCCGCCTTGCCGGCGGCGCAGTGGCTGAAGGCGAATGTCGCGGAGGACGAGATCGGGCTGAGGGTGAACAGCCTTGCCGCGGCGGCCGCTGCCGCCGGGGCCGGCTGGGGCAAGGCGCTGCTGCCCGACTATCTCGGTGCTGCGCGACGGCTGTCGCGTGCAGGCGACAACGTCGAAGAACTCGCCTCTGACCTATGGGTGCTTTCCCATCCGGATCTGAAGGGCAATCCGCGTGTGCGCGCCTTTAGCGACTTTGCGGCGAAGTGGCTGCGGACGCGACTGAGCGCAACCGACCAACTCCAGATCGGGGGACAAGGCTGAACTGCCCCTTTATCCGCTTTCCTTCGGCCATTTCAGAGATCCGACAGCGTCGGCAGCTTGTTTCCCGGCTGAGAAAAAATTCGACAGGCTTTCCACAATGCGGAATCCTCATCTTGAATTGTTGAGGCGTCTCGGAAAATCCTCGCGCATCGACTTTCGAGGGAGGAAACGATGTCGACAAGCGCAGACCAGCTGCCGGGAGACAGCGCCATAAGCCGCGGCGAGGGATTGATCGACGATCCCCACGCTCACAAATTTCGCAAATCACTGGGCGTGTGGCACGTCGTCGGCCTTGCCATGGCCGATGTGTCGCCAACCATGGCAGTGCTGCTTCTCACTGCCGGCGTGGTCTCGATCAGCGGCACCTTCACCATCGGCGCCTGCCTGATCCTGAGCGTCGTAGTAGTGCTGATCGCGCTTTGCCTCGGCGAATTGTCATCGATGAACCCGTCTGCCGGCGGCATGTATTCCATCGTCAAAACCGTGCTGCCGGCGCCGGTCGCCTGGATCACGCTGCTCAACTATTTGCTGCAGGGCATCGTCATCCCGGGCAGCCTGACACTTGGCATCGCCATATTCCTGAAGGACCTCTTTCCGGGAATTCCGCTCAGCAACGTCACCATCGCGCTGATTGCTCTGTTCGCGGCCGCCGCGATCGCCCTGACCAAGGTCGAGGTCGGCGCCTGGACAACGGCGGTGATGGTCATCGTCGAGGTATCGGTCCTTGGGCTGATCACCGTCGCGGCGATCCTGAACTGGAGCCAGAGCCTCACCGCCGTCACACTGCATCCGGTCACGCTCGTCGACGGTAACCTTTTGCCAGTGACCTTTGCCATAGCAATCACGGCGCTGGCGCCCGCCTTCAATATCATCAACGGCTATGATGCCGCGCTCGGCTTTTCCGAGGAGATGCATGACGGCTCGCGCCAGATCGGCAAGGCCGTGGTCATCGCCGCGGTGCTCGCCAGCCTGCTGATCACCGTGCCGTTCGCCGCGGCAGTCGTCGCCGCGCCGGACCTCAAGACCTTTCTGTCGAGCCCGACGCCGGTCGTCTACTCGGTCGAGCAGGCGCTTGGGCCGATCGCCAAGGCCGTCGTCGACATCGGCGTGGTCATCGCGCTCTTCAACGGCGCGCTGTCGCTGCTGATGTACTTTGCCCGCGGCGTGTTCGCTACCGGCCGCGATACCCTGTGGCCGCGCGTCGTCAACCAGAAGCTCGGCTCTCTCAACAGCAAGGGCGTGCCCGGATGGGGCGTGCTGGTGCTGGTGCTGCCGGCAGTGCCCCTGCTCTTCGTCAGCCAGCTCGATTGGCTGATCATCTTCTCAGGCACGATGATCACCGCCGTCTATTTCTGCGTCGGCCTCGCCGCACTCTGGAGTCGCATCAAGGACCGCGCCAGCGCGAGGCCGTTCCGCATGCCGCTCTGGCCGTTGCCGGCAATCGTGGTCACCCTGTTCACCGGCTTCGCCCTGATGCAGCAGGAGACGCAGTATCTGATCGGCGAGGTCGTGGTGGTGGCGGCAGGCATCGCCCTCTTCATCCTGTCGAAACTCTGGTCGGCACCTGCCCGCTAGAGGGTGGGCAGGCCGCTGGTGCCTGAAAGGTAATTGCGATGAGTGAAGCCATGCAGAAAGTCGTGATCGTTACCGGCGCCGGGCGAGGCATAGGGCTTGCGGTGGTCAAGCGTTTCCTTGCCGACGGCGATCTGGTTTTCGCCAATGACCTTCGCTTCGGTGACGAAGCGAAGGCGCTGCCGGCAAAGGCAAGCGAGACCGGCGCCGAACTGGCGCTGATCGAAGGCGATGTATCCAGGGCCAAAGACGTCTCCGGGCTCGTCGCCACGGCGATGTCGCGCCATGGCCGCGTCGACGTGCTGGTCAGCAATGCCGGCGTCCTGCTTTCCAAGGCGACTGTCGAGACGACGCCGGATGACTGGGCGCGCGTCGTCGGCATTAACCTTACCGGCACCTGGAATTGCCTGCACGCCGTTCTGCCCGGCATGGTTGAGCGAGGCGCCGGGCGGATCATCACCATTTCGTCCGAGCTTGGCCTGATCGGCTTTCCGACCTATGCCGCCTACTGCGCCTCGAAAGGCGGCGTCATTGCGATGACCAAGGCGGTCGCCAAGGAAGTCGCGCCGCGTGGCGTCCTGGTCAACTCGGTCGCCCCGGGTCCGATCGAGACGGACATGCTGAAATACGACACCATCGAATACAACGACGAAACGCGCGAGCAGATCCCGCTGCGCCGCTTCGGCCAGCCGGAAGAGATCGCCGCCGCCGTGCATTTCCTGGCAGGCCCCGGCGGCAGCTACATGGTCGGACAGATCATCAGCCCCAATGGCGGCACCGCCATCTGACCCCAGGAGGTTTCCATGACCGGTGAAGTCCAGTCCCTGTTGCGCGGTCTCTCGGTCTTGGAGGCGCTCGCGGAGTTCGATGCCAACGGCGCGACGCTGGCCGAGATCGCCAACCGCACAGGATTGTCGCCGAGCACCGCGCACAGGCTGCTCGCCACCTTTGTCGAGCAGGACTACGTGACGCGCGGCCGGGACCGCAACACATATGTGCTCGGGCACCGCATCATCGGTGTCGCGGCATCCGTGCAGATGCGGACGGCGCATCTCAGGGTCGTGGCAAGGCCCTATCTCGAGGCGATCGCCGAGGAGAGCGGCGAGACCGCCAATCTCGTCGCGCTCGACGGGCGCAGTTCCATCTATATCGATCAGGCCGAAGGAACGCGCGTGCTGCGCATGTCGATCCGCGTCGGCAGCACCTTTCCGGCCAATACCTCGGCCTCGGCCAAGGCGATCCTCGCTTTCCAGAATCCGGACGATGCATTGCAACTGATCTTTGGCGACCGCCGGGCGCGGCAATATACAAGGCGCACGATCATCGACGTCGAAGCATTCCGCGCCGACCTGCAGAGCACCCGCGAGCGCGGCTATGCGATCGAGCGCGAGGAGGTGGAGGATGGCGTAAGCTGCATTGCCGCGCCGATCCTTGGCCGCAGCGGCATGGCGGTGGCGGCCGTCAGTGTCCCAGGCCCCACCACCCGTATCCTCGGCCCGACGCCGGAAAGGCTCGGCAAGATCGTCACGACGCACACCGCCAGGATTTCGCAGGCGCTCCGAAGCGAACGCCTGCGCAAGGCGGACTAGCCGCGCCACCGCTCAACGACCTGACCGATAATCAAGGACAGCAAAGCACCATGGCATCCATCCTCGTCACCGGCGGCCTCGGCTACATCGGCCGCATCATCGTCCGACAACTCGCGGAACAGGGCTTCGATGTGGTCAGCTACAACCGCGACTATTCCGAGATCGCCACCGACCGCGTCACGTCAGTGCAGGGCGAACTTTACGACGTGCCGCGCCTGGTGCGTACGATCGCGAAATATGACGTCGACCGCATCATCCACACCGCAGCCATGTCGCATCCCGACCTGTCGATCGAACTGCCGGCCACGACGGTCGTCGCTAACATCGACGGCACGGTGAATGTGATGGAAGCGATGCGGCTGGCCGGCATCAAACGGCTGGTCAGTTTCTCGTCCGAAACGGTCTACGGCAACCACGCCGGCCCTATCGACGAAACATCCACCACCGTTCCGACGACGCCATATGGCGTGACGAAGGTGGCGGTCGAGCATTTCGGCCGGGTCTATAGCGAGCTTTACGGCCTGGAGGTCGTCTCGCTGCGCTTCACCGAAGTCTACGGGCCGGGCAACCGCATGCCGCAGATCCTGCGCGATATCGTCAAGACGGCGCTGCGCGGCGAACGCTTCACCATGGTGTCGGGCGCCGATCATCTGTTCCACTTCATCCACGCCGAGGACGTCGCGCGGGCGGCAATCCTCGCCGCGATGGCGGACAAGGTGAAGGCTTCGGTCTTCAATGTCTTCGGCGACCGCCCATGGACGCTGGCGGAAGCAGCGGCGCTTTTGCGCAGGCTACTTCCCGACGCCGACATCGCCATCGGTCCCGGTTTCTGCCACCTCGACCGGCAGGGACCGTGGGATCAATCGGCCGCCAGACGCGAACTGGGCTACGCGCCGCGCCACGGCCTGGAAGACGGCCTTGCCCGCTATGTCGAGTGGCTGCGGACAAACGAGTATTGAGCGATGGTTGGACAAGCAAGCGAGGCGGCGGCTCCTCAGGGCCGCGTGGTCATGGTCGAGCCGTTGACGAGGGAGGCCTTTGCCCCGTTCGGCGATATCATCGACACCGCCGGGCCGGTTTCCTTTCCAACCAATGGCGGCACAGCAATCCGCTTTCACGGACTGGCGGTCGCCGATTGCGCCGCCGAGCGCGGCAAAACGCTGCTGAGCATCTTCCGCACCGCGGCGCCCACCGTGCCCGACGCGCTGGTGCTGATGGAGCGCCACCCGATTTCCAGCCAGGCCTTCGTGCCGCTCGCCGGCCAGCGCATGATCGCCGTGGTGGCGCCGCCCGGTTCACCACCGCAGGGGCCGGACCTGCGCGCGTTCATCAGCAATGGCCTGCAAGGCGTGAACTATCGGCGCGGCACCTGGCACTATCCGCTGATCGCGGTCGACCCGGGCGATTTTCTCGTCGTCGACCGGTCAGGACCAGGTCCGGGTTTCGACCAGGATTATGACGAGGTGGCGCTGGAAGCCGGCACGCGGCTCGGCCCCGCCGGCGGCGTCATTTCGCAGGACGGAAATTCAAACCGAGAGGGACAAAGATGATCTCCAACGGCATCAAATGGCCGAACGGCGCCAAATGCGCGGCCTGCCTGACTTTCGACATGGACGCCGACAGCCTGATCCATGTCGACTATCCCAATGACGGCGACCGACGTGTGTCGGCGATATCGATGCTGCGTTACGGCCCCAAAGTGGCAGTGCCGCGCATCGTCGAGACCTATCGCGAGCTCGGTATCCGGCAGACTTTCTTCGTCCCCGCATGGTGCATCGAGCAATATCCGGAAGCGGTCGAGGCGATCCTCAAGGGAGGACACGAAATCGCCCATCACAGCTACATCCACGAAAACCCGCTCGAGCAGACGGAAGCCGACGAGGCCCACTGGCTCGATGTCGGGATCGAAGTCATCCAGCGCGCCACCGGCAAGACGCCGCGCGGTTGGCGGGCGCCGCTCTATAATTTCTCGAACAGGTCGCTGGACCTCCTGCTGGAGCGAGGCTTCCGATACGATGCCTCGCTCATGGGGGCGGACATTCCCTATGTCATCAAGAGCCGCAGGGATGGAAGGGAACTCATCGAGCTGCCCAGCCACTGGGGCCTGGACGACTGGCCGCAATATGTCCAATCCTTCGACCTGCACTACATGATGCCGGTGCGCAGCGCGCGTAACGGCTTCGACCTCTATCTCAGGGAGTTCGAGGCGGCATATGCCTATGGCGCGCTTTGGGTCCCGGTGTTGCACCCGTTCGTCACCGGGCGGCTCTCGCGCTGGCATGTGTTCCGCGAGTTCCTGGAAAAGGTCGTCGCCCAGGGTGATGTCTGGTTCGCCCCGATGGAAGAGATCGCTGCCTACGTGCGCGGTGAGATAGACTCCGGACGCCACAAGCCCATGGTCGACCTCCTTCCGCAATATGAAAAGCCCGTCGGTCGGGTGTTGCCGAGGCGCTAGGCATGACCATCGCATGGCGCGCCGGGGAGCGCGAGGAAACGAGACTTCGCTTCAGACTGCCAGGTGGGGCCGAGGTCGTCGCCAGCGTCGACAGGCTGCTGCTTACCGGATACTCCGGCCGCAGCAAAGCCGATATTGAAACGCATCTCGCCGAGATGGCCAGGCTTGGCGTCGCGGCGCCCTGTGCTGTACCGACCTTTCTTCCGGCCATGACCTGCCTGCTCACACAAGGCGACACGGTCGAGGCAATCGGGCCGGACACAAGGCCCGAGGTCGAATATGTGCTGTTCGAGATCAATGGCACTCGCTTCGTGACCGTCGGCAACGACCAGTTCGATCTCGCGACAGAAAGACAGTATTCGGCCGTGAAGTCGAAGAACCTCTGCCAGAAGGTCGTAGCTCGAGCTGCATGGCCCTTGCAGGAGGTGAGCGACCATTGGGATGAACTGATCCTCGAATTGCGAAGCGGCGGGACGCTGTTGCAATCGAACCCGGTCGCCGCCATTCTTCCGCCGGGCAAGCTGATCGATGAGGCCGTGCAACGGTGCGGCTTTCGTCCCGAGCTTGGAGTGCTCTTCTCAGGCACGGTTCCGATGCTTGCTGCCGTCGAACCCGAAATGCGCTCATTCTCCATGACGCTTCGCGACCCGGCGCTTCGCAGGGAAATCGGATGCGATTTTCGGGTAGAAGACGTCGCCCAAGGCCGCATGGACGTATAGGCTGCGGATCCAGATACTTCCCCGCAATATTGACATCAGGCAAAATTGCGCTCTACTTTGTCGCGTAATCGGTTACGTAACCGATTACGGCTCAATCAAGTGGAGGAGACTAATGAGCAAGATTTCGAACACGCACGGGTTTGGCCCGTTCTCGCGCCGCCAGTTCCTGAAGACCAGCGCGCTCGCGGCCGGCGCGCTCACCCTGCCGCTCGGCCCGGTTCTCGCGGCCGACAAGCCGAAGGTCGGCCTGGTCATGAAGTCGCTCGCCAACGAGTTCTTCAAGCAGATGCAGGCCGGCGCCGAGGCGTACGCGGCCAAGAACAAGGACAAGTTCGATTTCGCCGCCGTCGGCATGAAGGACGAGCGCGACTTCGCCGCTCAGGTCGACGCGATCGAGAACTTCATCACCCAGAAATACAACATCATCGTCGTGGCACCGGCCGATTCGAAGGCGATGGTGACGCCGATCGCCAAGGCGCTGAAGGCCGGCATCAAGGTCATCAACATCGACGTCGCGCTCGACGAGAAAGCCAAGAAGAAAGCCGGCGTCGACCTCGCCTTCTTCGGTCCGGACAACCGCGCCGGCGCCAAGCTCGCCGGAGACGCGCTCGGCAAGGCACTGGGCAAGGGCGGCAAGGTGGTCATTCTCGAAGGCAATCCGGAGGCCGACAACGCCAAGCAGCGCAAGCTCGGCTTTGACGATTCGGTGAAGGAGTTCGGGTTGAAGCTGCTCGACTCGAAGACGGCGCATTGGGAGACCGAGGAAGCCAACACGCTGATGACCAACTTCCTCACCCAGCATCCGGACATCCAGGGCGTCATGGCGGCCAACGATTCGATGGCGCTCGGCGTCGTCAAGGCGATCGACGCGGCCGGCAAGTCGGGCAAGATCAAGGTCGTCGGCTTCGACAACATCCCGGCCGTCGGCCCGCTGCTGAAAGAGGGCAAGATGCTCGCCACCGTCGAGCAGTATGGCGCGCAAATGGCGGCCATGGGCATCGACTACGGCCTGCGCGAACTCGCCGGCGAGAAGTTCTCGGGCTGGGTCAAGACCGACGTCAAGCTGATCACCGCTTGAGGCGAGCAAGGGTGCCGGGACTCCCTCCGGCGCCATCCATTCGCTTGTCTCACCGTCGTCGCCGGTAAACCGCCGGCGGCGACGGCGGCGCGCTCATGGTTGCCTTGCGGCAGAGGAGCGCCATTCAGGGTTGCTGCATGGATGATGTGATTCTTTCCCTTGAAGGGGTCGGAAAGACCTTTCCCGGCGTCGTCGCGCTGAGCGACGTCTCGCTGTCGATCGCGCGCGGCGAAACCCATATCGTGCTCGGCGAGAACGGCGCCGGCAAGTCAACGCTGATCAAGCTGCTGGCCGGCATCTACCAGCCGGATGCGGGCACGATCGCCTTCAACGGCCAGCCCTACCAGCCGAAGACCCCGCATGACGCGCAGCAGAGCGGCATCCGCATCGTGCATCAGGAATTGAACCTTCTGCCCTATCTCAGCATCGCCGAGAATCTGATGCTGGAAAACCTGCCGCGTCGCGCCTTCGGCGTCGTCGACCGCAAGGCGCTCAACAGCCGCGCCGTGGCTCTGCTCAAGGAAGTCGGGCTCGACGTCGATCCGAGAACGCGGGTCGAGGCGCTGGGCGTGGCGCAGATGCAGCTGGTCGAAATCGCCAAGGCGCTGAGCTACGACTCCAAGCTGCTCGTGCTCGACGAGCCGACGGCGACGTTGACGCCGCCCGAGATCGAGCGCCTGTTTTCCATCATCAAGCGGCTGAAGGCCAAGGGCGTCACCATCATCTACATCTCGCACCGGCTGCACGAGGTGTTCGAGATCGGCGACCGGGTGACCGTGCTGCGCAACGGCAGGCTGGTCGCGACCCGCGATCTCGAGGGCCTCACCGTGCCCGACCTGGTGCGCATGATGATCGGCCGCGACATTGCCGACGAATATGGTTTCGATGCAACGATCGTGCCCGGCAAGGTCGCGCTCAGCGTCGCCAATCTGAAGCGCGACGCCGCGACGCCAGCCATTTCCTTCGACGTGCGCCATGGCGAGATCCTCGGTGTCGCCGGCCTGGTCGGCAGCGGCCGGACGGAAGCGATGCGGGCGCTGTTCGGCGCCGATCCAAAACTCGACGGCGTGGTCGAGATCGACGGCAAGCCGGTGGCGATCACAGCACCGAAGGATGCGGTGCGGCATGGCCTGAGCCTGCTCACCGAGGACCGCAAGGGCCAGGGCCTGCTGCTCGACCTGGCCGTCGACAAAAACATCACCATCACCGATCTCGGCAAGGTTTCCCACAACGGGCTGCTCAACCGCCGGGCCGAGGCGGCGGCAGCCAACGATCTCATCGGCCAGCTGCGCGTCAAGGCAAGCTCGATCGAGCAGGCGGTTCGCAACCTTTCCGGCGGCAACCAGCAGAAGGTGGTGCTGGCCAAGTGGTTGTTCCGCGGCACCTCGACGCTGATCCTCGACGAGCCGACGCGCGGCGTCGATATCGGCGCGCGGCGTGAGATCTATCAATTGCTGTGGATGCTGGCGGCGCAGCAAAAGGGCATCATCATGGTGTCGTCCGACCTGCCTGAATTGATGGGCATGTGCCACCGCATCATCGTCTTTTCCAAGAACAGGATCGTCGGCGAGGTGCCGCGCGCCGAATTCGACCAGGAGCGCATCCTGTCACTGGCCTATCAGGAGTATGTGCGACCATGACCGAGACGTCCGAACCGCTGGTGTCGGCGCCTGTTTCCCCCGGCAGGGCGAAATTCCTGCGCTTTCTGATCCGCGACGCCGGCGTGCTTCTGGCGCTGGTGCTGATCACATTGTTCTTCTCGGCGACCGCTCCCTACTTCGCCACTCCCGACAACGCGCTGAAAATCTTCGTGCAGATCGCCATCAACACGGTGCTGGCGGCCGGCATGACCTTCGTCATCCTGACCGGCGGCATCGACCTTTCGGTCGGCTCGGTGCTGGCGCTTTGCACCGTGGTCGGCGCCACAGTCATGATCGACGAAGACCTGTCACCGGCCGTGGCGATCACGCTGGCGCTGCTCGCCTGCATGGCGACGGGTGCGGTGTGCGGCTTCCTCAACGGCTGGATCTCGACGCGCTGGAAGATCCCGTCCTTCATCGTCACGCTCGGCATGCTCAATATGGCCGCGGGCGCTGCCCGCGTCGTCAGCGACAATTCCACCATTACCGGCCTGCCGCAAAGCTTCGTCGATTTCGGCAACCTCATCATCGGCGGCTTCCTGCCCTCGATCTTCCTGGTGGCGGTGCTCGTGATCGCGGCCGGCTGGTTCGTGCTGCGCTTCACGGTGTTCGGCCGCATGATCTTCGCCGTCGGCACCAATGACGAGGCGGTGCGGCTGTCGGGCCACAATCCGGATTTCTACAAGGTCGCGGCCTTCACCATCAGCGGGCTCACCGCCGGCATCGCGGCCATGGTCTATCTGTTGCGCCTCAACATCGGCAGCCCGATCGCCGGCGTCGGCTACGAGCTCAATGCGATTGCCGCCGTCATCATCGGCGGCACCAGCCTCAGCGGCGGCAAGGGCTCGATCATCGGCACGCTGGTCGGCGCCTGCATCCTGCAGGTGCTCTCCACCGGATTGCAGCTGCTCGGCGTCGGCGACAATTTCAAACCCATCGTGATTGGCCTTGTCATCGTGCTCGCGGTCATCCTAGACGCGTACCGGGAGAGGCTGTTGCGGAAAATCCGCTAGAGCGGCCAGGAAACGCCGGACCGCTCTATCTCTTTGTTTTTACGCAATTCCAGGCGGAAAACCGTTACACACTTTTGCTGGAATTGCTTTAAGGGGTCAAAGGGACCATGACGACGATTGCCGATGTCGCGCGCCATGCGGGGGTATCCGTCGCTACCGTCTCGCATGTGATGAACCATACGCGCCATGTCGAGCCGGAAACGGCCGAACGCGTGCGCGCCGCGATCACCGCGTTGCGCTACAGCCCGAACTCGGTGGCGCGCAGCCTCAGGCGCGGCGAGACCAAGACCATCGGGCTCCTGCTGCCGGACAATTCCAACCCGTTCTTCGCCAGCGTCGCGCGGCAGATCGAGGATGCGGGCTTCGTGTCCGGCTACACGGTGATCCTGTGCAATTCCGACGGCAATGCCGAGAAGGAGGAGCGTTATCTCTCGGTGCTGATGGCCAAGCAGATTGACGGGCTGATCTTCGCCGGCTCGTCCGACCATGCGCGGGTGTTCGCCCGCCTCCTGCCCAGCGTGCCGGCGGTGCTGCTCGACCGCGAGATCCAGTCGGTCAATGTCGATTCCGTGCTGGTCGACCATGACCATGGCGGCTATCTCGCCGGCCAATACCTGGCTGGGCTCGGTCACAAGGAGATCGGCGTCATCGGCGGCCCGCGCGATTCGAGCTCCAGCCCGGCCCGCCTGCGCGGCTTCGTCCGCGCGCTCAAAGAGGCAGGTATCGAGCTGCCGGCATCGTCGATCGTCGATTCCGACTATCATTTCGCCGGTGGGCGGATGGCGATGGAACAGCTGATGGCACAGGCACCGGAGATCACAGCAGTGTTTGCCTGCAACGACCTGATGGCCATGGGCGCGGTCACCGCGCTGCGTTCGCGCGGATTGCGGGTTCCCGACGACATCTCGATGGTCGGCTTCGACGACATCCCCTATGCCGTCACCACCTGGCCGCCGCTGACGACGATCGCGCAGCCGGTGGAAAAGATCGGCACGCTGGCGGTGAGCCTGCTGCTCGAGAGGCTGGGCGAGCCGGCGGCACCATCAAGGCGCGAGGTGCTGGCGCCGGTGCTGGTGGAGAGGGAAAGCTGCGCGCGTTTGCGCGGGTAGGTGCCAGCATCATCAACGCCGGCGCTGCCCCCGCTCCGTCTCGGCGCTGCGCGCCGATCCACCTCTCCCCCGCTTTGCGGGGGCGAGGAAACGCCAATCGCCGGGGGGCGAGGCCTTCGCAAGTTTGGGTTCCTCGCCCCCGCCAAAGGCGGGGGAGAGGTGGATCGGCGAAGCCGAGACGGAGAGGGGGAGCGCCCTATGCGATTATCTCGCCGTATGAAATCGCCTTGCTGACCGGCCTCACGCCGCCGGCTGAATGGCCGCCCTCTCCAGCATGCCGAAGAGGTCGCGCGGCTCGTCGGGGTCGGCGAGCAGGTCGAGCTCCTCATAGAGGCCGGTGGCCTGGAGCTGGTCGCGGACATAGCGCAGCGCGGAAAAATCTTCGGTCGCGAAGCCGACGGAATCGAACAGCGTGATCTGCTTGGCCGTCTTGCGGCCCTCGGCCTGGCCGGTCATCACCTGCCACAGCTCGGTCAGCGGATGGTCGGCGTCGAGCTGCTGGATCTCGCCCTCGATGCGCGTCTGCGGCGGGAACTCGACGAAGATGTCGGAGCGCAGAAGGATGTCGCGATGCAGTTCCGTCTTGCCGGGGCAGTCGCCGCCGACGGCGTTGATGTGGACACCGGAGCCGACCATGTTGTCGGTGAGGATGGTGGCGTACTGCTTGTCGGCGGTCACCGTGGTGATGATGTCGACGCCTTCCACCGCGTCCTGCCCGGTCGAGCAGATGGTGATGTCGAAGCCTTTGCCGGCGAGGTTGCGGGCGCATTTTTCGGAGGCCGAGCGGTCGATGTCGTAGAGCCGCAGCCGGTCGATGCCGAGCAGCGCCTTGAAGGCGATGGCCTGGAATTCCGACTGGGCGCCGTTGCCGATGATGGCCATGGCGCGCGCGCCCCTGGGCGCCAGATATTTGGCCGCGACGGCGGAGGTGGCGGCGGTGCGCAGCGCCGTCAGGATGGTCATCTCGGTGAGCAGCATCGGATAGCCGGAGCCGACATCGGCGAGCACGCCGAAGGCGGTGACCGTCTGACGGCCCTCGCGCATGTTCTTCGGGTGGCCGTTGACATATTTGAAGCCGTACATCTTGCCGTCGCTGGTCGGCATCAGCTCGATGACGCCGTCATGGCTGTGCGAGGCGATGCGCGGCGTCTTGTCGAACAGCTCCCAGCGGCGGAAATCCTCCTCGATATAGGCGGCGAGCTCGGTCAGGAAGCGCTCGACGCCGATGGCGAGCACCAGCTTCATCATGCGGTCGACGCTGACGAAGGGAACGATGGCAAGGCGCGAAGGCTGGGTCATGATCAAAGGCTTCCGGAGTGGCTGCGGGTCGGGCGGTCCATGATGCGGCGGCCCATCAGGCTGGCGGTGAGGTCGACCATCAGGGTCGCGGTGCGGCCGCGTTCGTCGAGGAACGGGTTCAATTCGACCAGGTCGAGGCTCGAAACCAGGCCGCTGTCGGACAGCATCTCCATCACCAGATGCGCTTCGCGGAAGGTGGCGCCGCCGGGCACGGTGGTGCCGACGGCCGGCGCGATCGAGGGGTCGAGGAAATCGACGTCGAGGCTGACATGCAGCAAGCCGTTCTCCTTCTCGACGCGGGCCAGGAAGGCGCGCAGCAAGGGCGCGATGCCGTGCTCGTCGATGGCGCGCATGTCATGCACGGTGACGCCGGCTTGCGCCAGCGCGCGGCGCTCGGCCGGGTCGACGCTGCGCAGGCCGATGGCGCAGATGCGGGCCGGGTCGACCGCTTGCGGCAGATCCGGGAAATAGCCCTGAAAACCGGCCTGGCCGCTGGCATAAGCGAGCGGCACGCCGTGCAGATTGCCGCTGGTGGTGGTGTCGAGCGTGTGGAAATCGGGATGCGCGTCGAGCCACAGCACGAAGAGCGGCCGGCCGCGCTCGGCCGCGCGGCGCGCCACGCCGGACACCGTGCCGGCGGAGATCGAATGGTCGCCGCCGAGGAAGATCGGCATGGCGTCCCTTGACGCCGCGTAGGCGGTCTCGGCGATCGAAGCCGTCCAGGCGGAGATCTCCGGCAGCGCCTTCAGCGCCAGGTTGCCGTGGACCACCGGCCGCGCCGCGGCCTTCTCGACCGCACCCCAGTCCTCGACCTCATGGCCGAGCTCGGCCAGCACCGAGGCCAGCCCTGCCGTGCGCAGCGCGCTCGGCCCCATTTCGCATCCCATCCTGCCCGCGCCGTCCTGCACCGGCGCGCCGACGATCCTGCAGCGCATTTTTTCTCACCTTGCGATTGATCGAAGGAGTGAACCACTGCCTGCTGGCGGTTTGAACAGCGAAAATTGGCATTTCGAGAAGATTAGTTTATCATTTTGAAAACCCGATCTGACCAAAGTGAGCAATCATGGATGCGCTCGACGAAAGACTGGTCACGCTGCTCAGGCACGATGCGCGGCGCAGCGTCTCAGACCTCGCCGTCGATCTCGGCGTGTCGCGCGCGACGGTCAGGGCGCGCATGGAGCGGCTGGAAAAATCCGGCGAGATCATCGGCTATACGGTGGTGCTGCGCGCCGACGCGGTCGATCAGCGGATCCGCGGCGTGATGACGATCGAGATCGAGGGTCATGCCGCCGACCGCGTCGTCAAGGCACTCGGCGGCCTCGCCGAGGTCTCCACCATCCACACCACCAACGGCCGCTGGGACCTGGTGGTGGAACTCGGCACCGCAACGCTGACGGATTTCGACGCGGTGCTGCGCCGCATCCGGCTGATCCCCGGCATAACGGGAAGCGAGACGAGTTTGCTCCTGGCGACGCCGCGGACCACCAGGGCGAGATTGGCGTAGTTGCCCCAATCAGCCGAGCCCGGCAGAACAGCCGCGCGTGGCATCACAGCTTTGTGAGGATCGGGATGATCGGCCGTCCGAAAGCGTTAGTGACATTGGATGTCCAACTCGCCGGGTGCTCCAAAGACCCGAGCGCCCTCCTGAAATCCAATGCTTTTGGGAGAACACGATGAAATATCTCCTCACGCCTATAGTGACCGGCTTGTTCATAGCCTCCACCGGCATGGCCCTGGCCGGCAACGTCCACACGGTAACGGGGACGACAGGTCAACCCAACCAGACGATCGGCACGCCTGAGACCGGAAGCGCCACGCCGGGCAACTCCGCCTCTGCCCCGGGTTCGGCCTTCAATCCGGATGGCAACGCGGGAACACATTACGCAGGCGAGCAGCCGCAGAACTCGAAGAATCCGAAGAGCGTATCGCAATATGACGTGGCCGGGTTCCAGCAGTCCCACAATCACTAAAGCGCGTCGCGTCGAAACGGATTCACGCGACGCGCTTAGCGCCTTGCCTAATGCATGCCGTTGCCGCAAAACCGAGGTCACTTTTGCGCGACATGCATTAGGTGACGGCATCAGCCGACTGAGCGGCATTGTGGGGCGGCATTGTGGGCACGCCGCAGCGCCGGTGTGAAGCCGAGGAAGGCTCGATCACACCGGCAGCCGCTGTATCTCCTTAGTTTTCCGCAATTCCGGGCGGAAGCTACGGCGAAGTCACCGAGCCCAACCGCTCTTCCTGGAATTGCTCCAGGAAGAACGCCTTTCGTCAGCCGTTCGGATAGTAGCCGCCGTCCGAGCCGTCGCCCATATAGGTTCCCTGGCCGGTGGCTTGCTGAAGCCGCTGGTCCAGTTCGTTGATCTGCGCGATCGCCGAGCGGCCTCCGGCGCGCTGCATGCTGTCGGCCTGCTGCATCAACTCGCGGGCCTGGCCCTCGGAGATCTTGCCGAGCTCCCTGGCGTTGCGGATACCTTGCTTGACGCCAAGCAGTTGCTCCGTGGCCGCTCTCGCTTGCGGATCCATCGGCACCGATGCCGTGGTGGTCGTGTCGACCGCGGCCCTGTGGTGGCGGTGCACGGCATAGGCGCTCGAAAGCGGTATGGCTGCGAAGATCGAGGCGGCCGCGATGAGTTTTGGGATGAAAGAACGCATGATGACATTCCTCGTGATGGAGGAAGCGGCAAAACCGCTTTTTTCGAAACGGGCCGTCCGGTCGCGTCGTGTCGCGGTGCAGGCCTTTCACCGCCGGCGTTTCTCGGCCCAAATGGACATATAGAAGCCGCCCCGACGTCGAAACGGAGGTGGAACGCAAACGTTATCCGATGTGAACGGGCATTGAATCGCGGATGCGCGGGCCGAAGTCTTCAGGCGACGCTGGCGAACGGGATCGGCGAATTGCCACCGTGCCCGCCAAGCCCGGAATTAGCCAGGTCGGCAAGCTGCTCGGCTTCGCCGCGCGTCAGCCCGATCAACGGCCGGCCGTCCATCTCCGCCGGGATGTCGAAAACCAGATCACACACAAGCCAGTCGTCGCACGGATCCTGCATCGCTGCGAACCTCATTGACGCTCCTTGTTTCAGCGCAGCTGAAGCGAGCTCAGTGTTCACGGAATAGCCGAGCCGCCCTAAGTCTTTGTTTTGGCCCATATGTTTCCCCCGGTACCGCAGCGCGCTTCCACGACACGCAGAGAAGTCGAAATAGAGTCCGATTGTTCCGGCGTAGGCCAGTAAAATATCGATAAAAGGCTGAAATATCGAGAAAGCACCGCCGGCCGCGATGTCGAGACGAGTTCATTCGCCTGGCTGGCGAGCTCTTCCGCTTGCGCTCGCCTGAGGCCAATGAGCACCATGTCCGGTATCTGCGCCGGGCAACCGGACCGCAGATCGTAGACCATCCATTGCCCGCACGGATCCTGTAAGGCTGTGAACCTCATGGCGTTTATTCTCTGCTTTGACGCAATTCCGAACGGAAAACCGCTCACACTTTTCCTGGAATTGCTCTAGCTATGCCCCAACGTAACGACTTGCGGGAACGGTGCCCGCGAGACTGCCCGGCCGGATTATTTCCAGCACTTTCACTCAACATATAGTTGTCGGGCGGCCGGCAACAGGGGCTCTACAGTCCCTTCGGCATGCGACCCAAGTCTGATGGGCGGCCGACACTTTCCCGACGGCGGATGCTACATGCCGTGGGAAAAGATCGCGTGACCTGTATGCTTGATCCCTTCGCGCGAGATCCGTGGCGGTGCATACGGCTCTCGCCGACCGTCCAGGCGCGGCTCCGGGGCTCTGTGCGGTGGCCCGCCTGCAAGCCTTAAACGCGAAAAAGCCGCGGAGGTCCGCGGCTTTTCGTTTGCTTGATCCTCGGTGAGGAAACTGGAGCGGGTGAGGCGATTCGAACGCCCGACCCCAACCTTGGCAAGGTTGTGCTCTACCCCTGAGCTACACCCGCTCGCGCGGCCGTTGGGCCGCAAGCCGCGCCTATATGGCCGAAGAGCGCGGCGATTGCAACAGGGAAATGACGGTCTTTTTGGCGCGAATTTTTCGCGCGGCGCGGTTGGCTTCGAAAGCATAGAAGCGGCGCGAAACCGGACCGGTCGCGAATCCTCGCGCGAAGCCGCCATCCGCTCTTGCCGGAATTGCGCCGGCGGCCTTGCCCCGATGGCACCGTTGGCCGTAAACGGCATGAGCCCTGTTCGACCGCGCGAGGACCGATGCCGAAGACCGAAGCCGAGCTCAACGCCTTTCTTGCCGATCTCGGCATTTCCGTCACGACGGTGAGGCACCCGCCGCTGTTCACGGTCGCCGATTCGCAAGGCCTGCGCGGCGAGATTCCCGGCGGCCACACCAAGAACCTGTTCCTCAAGGACAAGAAGGACAATTATTTCCTCGTCACCGTCGGCGAGGATGCTGTGGTCGACCTGAAGCAGATCCACCATTTGATCGGCGCCGCCAGCCGGGTGTCGTTCGGCAAGCCGGAGATGTTGATGGAGCTGCTCGGCGTCATTCCCGGCGCGGTCACGGTTTTCGGCCTGGTCAACGACACGGAAGGCAAGGTCAAGGTCGTGCTCGACCAGGCGTTGATGAGCCATGACGTCATCAACGGCCATCCGCTGACCAATGAGGCGACGACCTCGATCGCCGCCGCCGACCTGATCAGATTCATCGAGGCAACCGGCCACGATCCTGTTATCTTGGAAGTCTCATAATCTTGAAAGTCAGGGACCGATCGCCACATGGAAGGCGGTTCCGAAATCCGACAATGACGCGCCGGGCGCCGACGCCTCAGAGCGCGACCGAAAGGGCGACACGATGAGCGACAACAATCCGTATAGCGGCGCGTTTGGCGGCAATGGCGGCCAGTACGCCCAGACGGTGCAGTATGGCGGCGGCGACCGCGCCAAGGTTTCGCTCGGCGACGCGCCGGCGGCGGCCGACCTGATCAAGGACACGACAACCGCCGCCTTCGCCGCCGACGTCATCCAGGAATCGCGCCGCCAGCCCGTGCTGGTCGACTTCTGGGCGCCGTGGTGTGGGCCGTGCAAGCAACTGACGCCGCAGCTCGAGAAAGCGGTGCAGGCCGCCGGCGGCAAGGTCAAGCTGGTCAAGATGAACATCGACGATCATCCCTCGATCGCCAGCCAGCTCGGCATCCAGTCTATCCCAGCGGTCATCGCCTTCAAGGACGGCCAGCCGGTCGACGGCTTCATGGGCGCTGTTCCCGAAAGCCAGATCGCTCAGTTCATCCAGAAGGTCGGCGGCAAGGGCGGCGGCGCGCCGCAGATCGCGGACGCGCTTGCCGCGGCGGTCGAGGCGCGTGGGGCCGGCGACGTCCAGACCGCCGCCGACATCTACGACGCGATCCTCGAGCAGGCGCCGGAGACGATCGAGGCGATCGCCGGCCTGGGCGAGATCCTGTTCGACGCCGGCGACGCGGAAGGCGCCGAGAACGTTCTGGCCCGGGCGCCCGAGGACAAGAAGGATGCGCCGGCGCTGGCCGCGCTGCGCGCCAAGATGACGCTGGCGGCGGAAGCGGCCGCGCTCGGCAATCCGGCCGAGCTCGAGCGCCGGCTCGC
Source organism: Mesorhizobium sp. CNPSo 4661 (assembly GCF_057784215.1). NCBI lineage: Bacteria > Pseudomonadati > Pseudomonadota > Alphaproteobacteria > Hyphomicrobiales > Phyllobacteriaceae > Mesorhizobium > Mesorhizobium sp. CNPSo 4661. The sequence continues at coordinate 30,732 of NZ_JBWGIO010000013.1, forward strand.
CGCCAACCCGGCCGACCATCAGGCGCGCTTCGACCTGGCGATGATCCAAAACGCGCGCGGCGAGCGCAACGCGGCCGCCGACAATTTGCTGGCGATCGTCAAGGCCGACCGGACCTGGAACGACGACGGCGCCAGGTCGCAGCTGCTGAAGCTGTTCGAGGCCTGGGGAATGACCGACGAGGCGACGCTCGCGGCACGCCGCAAGCTCTCGTCGCTGCTGTTCTCGTAGAGCGGTTCGGCGTTTCACAGAATCGCCGAAGCGCTCTACGCATTTGTTCTGACGCAGTTCCGGACGGAAACCGCTACGCGCCTGTTCCGGGATTGCCTGAAGTTTTTTGCCGGCTGTCGCGGTCGGCAGGCTTGAGCGGCGGAGTGACAGCGCCAGATAAGGGCAGGCTGGCGGTTCGCCGCCAATCGAAGACGCGGTGCGAGAGGAGATTGCAGGGTGATGCGCTTGCCCGCGTTTGATTGGGAGGGTTGCGGTGCGCGTCGGTAACGCACTCTACCGGCTTGCCAAGGATTTGCCGCCGGCAATCCCGGTGTTCCCGCTCGCCGGAGCGCTGCTCCTGCCCGGCGGTCGCATGCCGCTCAACATCTTCGAGCCGCGCTATCTGCAGATGATCGACCAGGCGATGGCCGGCTCGCGGCTGATCGGCATGATCCAGCCAAGCCTCGACGGCGCATTGCGCGATGATGGCGAGCCGGAGCTGTGCAGCGTCGGCTGCGCCGGGCGCATCATCTCGCTCGCCGAGACCGGCGACGGCCGATACCTGATTTCGCTGCAGGGCGTGTGCCGGTTTCGCATCGTGCAGGAGCTCGCGGCAAAGGCGCCTTTCCGGCAGTGTAAGATAGCGCCGTTTTTGGCCGACCTCGAGGAGGACCCGGCCGCCGGCGAGGTCGACCGGCCGGCGCTGCTCAAGGCGTTTCGCGCCTATCTGCAGGCCAACGACCTCGAGGCCGATTGGGAAAGCGTCAGCCGCGCCGAAAACGGCATGCTGGTCAACGCGCTGTCGATGATGGCGCCTTACGGACCGGCCGAGAAGCAGGCGCTGCTGGAAGCGCCGGACCTGAAAACGCGCGCCGAGACGCTGATCGCCATCACGGAAATGACGCTGGCGCGCGAGGACGATGAGTTTGGGTCAAGCCTGCAATAAATGTATTGATATTCAGGTGAGGCCGGCCTGCGAACGGCGGCTTCCTGCGCTTCCGGCCTTCGCCGGCCGAAGCACTCATGCGTGGCGTGGCAGCTAAATTAAGGCTACGGTCGGCGTAGGCCGGTGCTCACGTACGTTAAGTACGCTCCGCTCCGGTTCTCGGAAGCCACAGTTCTCGACTCGGCCTGACCTGAATCTCAACACACTTAAGCCGTGCAGTGGACAAGGGAAAAGTGCGATGGCGGACGGACGGGACGGACGAAAAGCCGAGGTCGACCCGAAGCTGCTGGAGCTGCTGGCCTGCCCGCTGACAAAGGGGCCGCTGACCTGGGATCCCGAGCGCAGCGAGCTGGTTTCGCGCGTGGCGAAGCTCGCCTATCCGGTGCGCGACGGCATCCCGATCATGCTTCCTTCGGAGGCGCGCACGATCTCGGCCGAGGACATGCTGACCCCGCCGACGCCGCGGCTCAGCGGGCCTTCGTGAAGCGGGCTTGCGCTGTCATGCCGCCTTCGAGGTTGGGAGATGTTCCTGACGTCGTCATTCCAGGGCGAAGCAGGAGCGGAGCTCCGTCGCGGAGACCCTGGAATCCATGCCGTGACCTTGATCGAAGGGCGCGGCGGAGCAGAATTCTGCACCGAGGTGGCGCTCCGAGGTCACGGCATGGATCCTCGGGTCTGCGCGCGTCGCTTCGCTCCTTGCTTCGCCCGTGGATGACGAAGGCGCTTTTTCGCCCCTGCTGCGTTCCCTATTGTGCTGGATATCGCTGCTACTGAAAATTGCGTCCCTTGGGCATGACCTGCCGCGCGGCGCCCGACAGCGTGGCGACGTCCTGGCGAACCGGCAGGCCACGGCTTGCGGCGGACTTTGATTCAATCGGCCGTTCGGCGGGGTTATGCTCGATGACCGGGCGGTTGGCGGACTCCAACAGGACGCTCAGCCATGGAGTCAAATCCTCGATCCTGTCCGCCACGATATGGATGACGTCCGATTCGTGCTGCAGCTTGCCGCTGACGCGGATGAAGCGCGCGCCCATGACGATGGAGCGGAAGCGGTCGAAGACGCGCGGCCAGATGATGACGTTGGCGATCGATTTTTCGTCTTCCAGCGTGAGGAAGATGGCATTGCCCTTGCCCGGGCGCTGGCGCACCAGCACCAGGCCGGCGACGGAGACGCGGCGGCCGTCGCGCACCGACGGCAGGCGGGCATTGGGGGTAACGCCGGCGCGATCCAGCCTTTCACGCAGGAAGGCGACGGGGTGCTCCTTCAGCGACAGGCCGAGCGAACGGTAGTCGTGGACGACATGCTCGCCGAGCGGCATTTTCGGCAGTTTCGTTTCCGGCTCCAGCTCGCGCAGGTTGAGCGACGGCTGGTCGAACAGCGGCAGTTTCTCGGCGGCGCTCTTGCCATCGAGCGCCCGCACCTCCCAGAGCGCTGCGCGGCGGTCGAGGCCGATCGAGCGGAAGGCGTCGGCCTGCGCCAGTCTTTCGATCTCGCCGACATCGAGGCCTGAACGCAGCCAGACATCGCGGACCGACCGATAGCCGTCGCCGCGCTGCGCGACGACCGCACCCATACGCTCCTCCGACAGGCCCTTGATCTGGCGGAAACCGAGCCTGACGGCATGCGCCGTCTCGATGACGCCGCGCATCGAGGCATGGCGCTCGAGGATGCGGGACGGATCGAAGGCGGCTTCCTCCAGCGTACAGTCCCAGACGGATTGGTTGATGTCGACCTCGCGCACTTCGACGCCATGGTCGCGCGCATCGCGCACGAGCTGGGCCGGCTGGTAGAAGCCCATCGGCTGCGCGTTGAGGATCGCGGCGCAGAAAACGTCGGGAAAGAAGGTCTTGAACCAGCAGGAGGCATAGACGAGCAGCGCGAAGGACGCGGCATGGCTTTCGGGAAAGCCATATTCGCCGAACCCTTCGATCTGCTTGAAGCAGCGCTCGGCGAAGTCCTTGTCGTAGCCATTGCCGACCATGCCGTCGATCATGCGCTGGCGGTAATTGCCGATCGTGCCGGTGCGCTTGAAGGTCGCCATGGCGCGGCGCAGTTCGTCGGCCTCGCCCGGCCGGAAGCCGCCGGCGACGATGGCGATCTTCATCGCCTGTTCCTGGAACAGCGGCACGCCCAGCGTCTTGCCGAGAATCTTCTCCAGATCAGGGCTGGGGTAATGGACCGCCTCCTTGCCCTGCCGCCGGCGCAGATAGGGGTGCACCATGTCGCCCTGGATCGGGCCAGGCCGCACGATCGCCACCTCGATGACGAGATCGTAGAATTCGCGGGGCTTAAGCCGCGGCAGCATCGACATCTGGGCGCGCGACTCGATCTGGAAGACGCCGAGCGTGTCGGCCCGGCAGATCATGTCATAGACGCGCATATCGGCTTCACGGAGCGTCGCCAGCGTCAGCGGGCGGCCATAATCGTCCCGCGCCCGCGGGTAATGATGGGTGAGCAAGGCGAAGGCGCGCTTCAGGCAGGTCAGCATGCCGAGCGCCAGCACGTCGACCTTGAGGATCTTCACCGCGTCGAGGTCGTCCTTGTCCCATTCGACCATCTTGCGTTCCTCCATCGCCGTCTTGACGATGGGCACGACCTCGTCGAGCCGGTCGCGGGTGATGACGAAGCCGCCGACATGCTGGGACAGGTGGCGGGGAAAGCCCATGATCTCGTTGGCGCGCTCCAGCACCTGCCGCGACAGCGGATCGGTGCGGTCGAGGCCGCCGGCATTGGCTTCCCTGTCGCCGAGCTCGGAGGTCGACCAGCCCCAGATGGTGCTGGACAGCGCGCTGCGGACATCCTCCGACAGGCCCATGGCCTTGGCCACCTCGCGCAAGGCGGAGCGGCCGCGATAGCTGATGACGGCGGCGGCCAGGGCGGTGCGCTTGGCGCTGTATTTTTGGTAAATGTAAGCGATGACCTCGTCACGCCTTTCATGCTCGAAGTCGACATCGATGTCGGGCGGCTCGTTGCGTTCCTCGGAGATGAAGCGCTCGAACAAGGTGTCGATGCGCTCGGGGCCGACCTCGGTGATGCCGATGCAGAAGCAGATGATCGAATTGGCGGCCGAGCCGCGGCCCTGGCAAAGGATGCCCTGGCTGCGCGCGAATTTGACGATGTCGTGGACGGTGAGGAAATAGCGGGCATAGTTCAGGCGCTCGATCAAAGCGAGCTCGCTGGCGATGCGCTTCAGCACATGATCGGGAACGCCGGCCGGATAGCGCATCGCCGCGCCTTCGCGCGCCAGCCGTTCGAGCTCGGCCTGCGGTCCCAGGCCGGATTCGGTCGGCTCGTCCGGATAATTGTATTCGAGATCGCTGAGCGAGAAGGTGAGCTCGTCGGCGAAGCGCAGCGTCTCGGCCAACGCTTGCGGATGGCGGCGGAAAAGCCGCGCCATCTCCAGCGGCGGTTTCAGATGGCGCTCGGCATTGGCGGTCAGCTCCAGCCCGACCTCGGAGACCGGCGTGTTGAGGCGGATCGCGGTGAGCACGTCCTGCAGCGGCCGACGATCGGCGGTATGATAGAGCACGTCGTTAGTCGCCATCAGCGGGACGCGGGCGTGTTCGGCCATCGCTGCCGCCTGCTCGATGCGGAAGCGGTCATTGCCGGCATAATCCGACGCCACAGCCAGTCGGAGCGCCGCGCCAAACCGATCAATAAGCCGGCTAATTAAGAGCAGATTGTCTTCCGTGCCTGCGGACAGATCGGGCAGGATCGCCAGCGACATCCGATCGCCCCATTCGAGCAGGTCGGCCAGTTGGAGCAACGTCGCGCCCTTCTCGTTCTCGTCGCGCAGATTGGCCTGGGTCAGCATGCGGCAGAGATGGCCCCAGCCCTGGCGGTCGCGGGGATAGGCGAGGATGTCCGGCGTGCCGTCGCCGAATACCAGCCGGCAGCCGGGGTGATAGGCCATCTTCTCCACCCTGGCCTGCTGCCAGGCGCGCACGACGCCGGCGACCGTGTTCCTGTCGGCAAGCCCGATCGAGGCAAAACCGTAGAATTTCGCCGTGACCACCAGCTCCTCCGGCTTGGAGGCGCCGCGCAGGAAGGAGAAATTCGACCGGATGCCGAACTCGGCATAGGGAATGACGGTCAGCGCGTTCATGCGAACACCCCATGCATGAACCAACGCGGCGGCGCGGCTTGCGGGGCGGTGCCGTAGAGGCCCTGGCGATAGAGCCAGTAGCGGCGCCCCTCGCTGTCCTCGATGCGGTAATAGTCGCGGGTCGGCGCCTCTTCCTCGCCGGGCAATTGCCGCCACCATTCGGCGGCGATGCGTTCCGGCCCTTCGGCGCGGGCGACGCGGTAGAGCGCGCGCCGCCAGCGGAAATTCATCGGCGGGCCTTCCGGGATCTCGGTCGCCGGCACCTCGATCGGCTCGGGCGAGCGGAACAGGCGCACCGGCCGCTCCGGCGGATAGATGGTCATCGGCGGCGCGGTTCGGGGTGCCGCCCGTCCGGCCGCCGGCGCGCGCCGTTGCGGCGCTTCGGCGAAAGGCACGGTCTTGACGGCGCGTTCCGGCAGATGGCTTTCGACGGCCACCGGCTTCAGCATGGCGGCCTCGCCGAGACGGGCGCGGACGCGGTCGGCGAATAAAGCGATGTCGGCGTCATCGTCGTTCGTCTCGCCGGTGAGGTCGCCCTGAGCCAAGTCGAAGGCCGCGACCGACAGCACGGACAGCCGCACGAGGTCGAAGCCGAAGCCGGCGTCGATGCTCCGCTCCAGCGCGGTCAACCGCTCATGGAACAGCCTTTGGATAAGCCGCGGCTCGCGCATCGGGCGCGAGGTGCCGACGGCGATGCGGCTGACGGCGCCGTCGACGCGGAAGAGAAGCAGCCCCAGCGTGCGCGCGCCCTCGCCGCGCCGTTCGAGGTCGCTCTTCAAGGCGACGGCAAGGCGGCTCACCAGCCGCTCGATATCGTCGGTGAGTACGACCGGCTCGGCAAGGTGGCGCTCGACCGAGAGCGGCGCGACGGGAAGGCGCGGCGACACGGCCTCGTCGAGGCGGCCGAGCGCCTGGTCGAGGCGTAGAAGCAAGGTGGCGCCGAAGCGGCGGGCGAGCGGCGCGCGGGGTGCGGCCATCACCGCGCCGGCGGTGCGCAGGCCGACGCTCTCCAGGCCGGCGCGGGTCTCCGGCGCGATGCGCAGCGCCGACAATGGCAATGGCGCAAGCAGCGCCTCCTCCTCGCCGCCGGCCACGATCCGGTCGCCATGGAAGCGCGCCGCCGCCCAGGCGGCGCCCGGCGTCGAGGCGAGCCCGGCGCGGACATCGAAACCCTGCTGGAAGAAGCGGGTGAGGATCTCGTCCTGCATGGCGCGCTCGCCGCCGAACAGATGCGTGCAGCCGGTGACGTCGAGGAACAGCCCATCCTCGGCGTCGATCGCTACCAGCGGCGTGTAGCGATCGCACCAGTCGGCAAGGCCTTCGAGCAGGCGTCGGTCGGCCTCCGGGTCGGCCTCCACCACGTCGATCGTGGGGTGCATGGCGCGCGCATCGGCGATGCCCATGCCGCGCTTCAATTTCAGCGCCTCAGCCCGCTCGTCGAGGGCCGCGATGCGCTGGGTGTTGTTGTCGCGATGGCTGACCACAAGCGGTGGGTGAGATGGCGGCAGGTGCTGCGACGGCCGGGAACGCCAGGACCGCCCCAGACGCTGGCGCAGGATCCGCTCCGCGGGCAGATGCGGGAACCACAGCGACAGAATTCTCTGTTCTTTCTGCAAAAGCGTGCTCATTTGGGTTCCACTCCAGTGTGAATTGTCCGGGCAGGGCCGTGCGGCTCTTGCCGATATCGACGGTGAAGGCGGGGCGGCCGATCGAGCCGGCGAGCGGCCCGGCGACTGTCTCGCGGCTTGCCGAAGGCGCCGCCGAAACGATGAGGCGCACCGGCGCGGCGGTTGGATCGGCCTCGCCGGCCTGGCGCAGCAACAGCACCGGGCGGCCGGCATTCTGGGCGCGGGCGTGCAGCCGGCGCGTGGCGGTGAGGTCGAGCCGCTGGGGACTGCCGCGGATCTCGAGGATGACCGCGGCGAAGGCCGTCATGCGGGCGGCCTCCTCGGCGATCCACAGCGCGTCGAGCAGCTTCGACGCCTCGGAAAACAGCAATTGCTCCGGCTCGATGCCGAACAGGGCGCTCAGCCCCCTGGCATAGGGAAGGCCGGCCTCGTGAAAGATTTCCGCCGTGCCGACCCAGAGGATCGGCAGGCCCCGCTTCTGCTTGAGGATCAGGCTTACGAGCGAGAGTGCGAAGCCGGCAACGGCGCCGGCATCGCGGGTCTCCAGGCCATGGATTTCGCTGAGCGCCGCCCTGGGCACCCCGCCGCCAAGGGCGGTGTCGAGGCGATCGATGCCGGTGTGCAGGAAAGCGTCCGCCGAAGCCACGGCGAGGCCGCGCCGGACGAGCGTCATGTCCGACCTGGCATTGGCAGGCACGCCAAGCGCCGACGCCTGCAGGCGCTCGGGCAGCGTTCCCTCGATCTTCGCGATCTGGCGGCGCAGGGCAAAAACAGTGTCCCGCGCCACGGCGCTCATCGCCATGACGTTCACTTCCGGCAGCAATTGTTCCTGTTATGTTCCTATAGATTCCAGAGGGCCCGGGAAGAGTCAAGCAGAGTCACAAGGAATTTATTCCTTCGGCTTTTACCTTGAAAGCGGACGTCCAGCCGGCTCATTTGCCTCTATCGGCGCGAAAGCCTATATGCCGGGATCAAAGGACGTTACATGGCCCGCATCTACAAGACACGCACCTGGCACGACCAGCTCTCGCCGTCGATCGACGAGATGGAGCTTCTGGCGCTGGAGAGCTATGCCCATCTGCCGGACGAGTTCCGCCAGCTCACCGGCGAGATCATCATCCAGATCGCCGATTTCCCGACCGACGAGATCATGGACGACCTGTCGTTGGAGACGCCCTTCGACCTGCTCGGCCTGTTCGAGGGGCGCGGCATCGCCGAACGCTGGAACCCGCAGACCGGCGAGGGACCGAACCGCATCACGCTCTACCGCCGCGCCATACTCGACTACTGGGCCGAGAACGAGGAGACGATGGGCGACATCGTCACCCATGTGCTGATCCACGAGATCGGCCACCATTTCGGCCTGTCGGACGACGACATGGAGCGGATCGAGGAAGCGGCCGAGCAGGTGGCGCCGGGCTGAGAGACTGTTTGGAAATTCTACTCCGGCGGCCATCTGGCGGCGCTTTCTGCGCTACTGCAGCGCCGCGTCCTCTTGGACGCGCAAAGGACGCTGCAGCAATTTTAGGTGGCGCATGATCCTTTCCGAAAATCGATTTCGATTTTCGGGGTCATGCGCAGGCTCACGGACCAAATGTCCGCTCCGCTCCGGTTCTCGAAATCACCACCATATGACTCGCCAGAGCGAATTTCGAAACAGTCTCTGAGCGCTTTCCTTACCAGTTGCTCAGCTTGGTGTCGGGTCCGTATTCCTGGCCTTCGACATCCTTCACCACGGCCTGGCCGCAGCGCATCGACTTGGTCTTCTTGTCAAAGGCATAGGTCGGCGAGCCGAACAGGTGCCAGCCCTTGTTCAGGGCGGCCGTCACCTTGTGGCAGAAGGTGGCGTCGTCCGGGCCGGTGAGGAAGCGGTAGAGTTTCATGGATCTATCCTGTCGTGCCTAACCTGTCGTGACTGGGCGGAAAGCCGGGTCTGAAAAAATCGTTTCTCGCGCCGCATCATGCGCCGATGATTGCGGCCTTCGCCAGAAGTTTCTCGGCTTCGGCCAGATGCAGCCGCTCGACCATCTTGCCATCCAACCCGATCACGCCCTTGCCGGCATTTTCGGGCCGCGCGAACGCATCCCTGATCGCGCGGGCCGCGGCCAGCCTCTCGGGCGATGGCGAAAAGGCGCGGTTCGCCGGCTCGATCTGGGCGGGATGGATCAGCGACTTGCCGTCGAAACCCATGGCGGCTGCCTCGGCGCATTCCCGGGCAAGGGCGTCGAGATCGCGAAAATCATTGGCGACGCCGTCGATCACGTCGATGCCGCCGGCCCGGGCAGCGAGCACGAGCTGCATCAGCCACGGCATCAGATAGCGCCGGTCGGGCGTCGCCAGAATGCCGGCCGCCTTCACCAGGTCATTCGTTCCGGCAACGAAACAAGCCAGGCGCGACGCCGGATCGCGGCCGAGCTCGGCGATCGCGCCGATGTTGAGCAGCGCCTTGGGCGTCTCGACCATCGCCCACAGTTTCACGCTGTCCGGCGCGAAATTGTCGTCCAGCAGGTCGCCGGCCTCGAGGATGTCGCGCGGCGTGCCGATCTTGGGCAGGAGAATGCCGTCGGGCTCCGCCTTGACCACGGCCAGGATGTCGTCGGCGCCCCATTCGCTGGCCAGAGGATTGATGCGCACCACCATCTCGCAACGCCTTTCGCGCCCGGCGAGGATGCCGGCGATCTTGTCGCGCGCCGCTTTCTTGTCGGCGGGCAGGACGGCGTCCTCGAGATCGATGATGACGGCGTCGCAGGCAAGCGAGGCGAGCTTGGCGAGCGCCTTGTCGTTGGAGGCGGGAATGTAAAGCACCGAGCGGCGCGGGCGGTAGGGTTCTTGAGCCATGGCCGATCTATGCCGGGTGATGGCGGGGGAGGCAAGGCGCGGGAGCAAATCGTCCTTGAGGGCCCGCAAAGAGGGAAGTGCCCGGCAAGGGCAGAGGCGGTTCTGTCCGGCCAGCCTATCCTTCGTCATTCTAGGGCGGAGCAAGGAGCGAAGCGACGCGCGCAGACCCTAGAATCCATGCCGCGATGGTTGAGAGCCGCCACGGTGAAGAACGTTCACCAGCCAATTCCGCGAAACAGCTCGAACCATTCCGGATTGGTCTTCTCGATCAAATCAATCTTCCATTGCCGCGGCCAGCGCTTCAATGACGTCTCACGCTGGATGGCGTCGGTGATGTCGACATACTCCTCGTACCAGACCAGACGCTGCACGCCGTAGCGGCTGGTGAAGCTGGAGCCTTGGCCGGTCTTGTGCTCGGGCATCCGACGAGCGAGGTCGTTGGTGACGCCGATATAGATCGTGCCGCCTTTCTGGCTTGTGGTCATGTAGACGTAGCCTGTCATGCTGCGATCTTAGTTGGCACCATCGTCAACGGCTTCTGCACCGCTGCATCTTACGGCCCGCGTCACGGCATGGATTCTAGGGTCTGCGCGCGTCGCTTCGCTCCTTGCTCCGCCCTAGAATGACGAAGGACATCGCCACTTCGCGCACGAAGCCCCCTCTGTCGCCTTGGCGGCATCTCCAGAGTGCTGGCGCCGCCATATGTGGGAGAGGACGTCGGGCTCCCTGCACCAAATCTGCAAATCCTTGCGGAAAACCTCCTCCAATCCGCCGCGCGCTTTCCGCACCGGCCGGCGACAAAGCCGCCATGCGAACGCCTCGAACATCCCGCTGGTCGCTGCCGCGCCGGCTCCGCAATGAAGGCTGGTGGCTCGTCGAGCCGCACAGGCGGCGCGCCGTGGCGGACGTCCTGTTTTTCTCTCCGAGGTCGCGCCACGCGGCGGACACGCCGAGGGCGGTCCGGCGATGAGGCTCTTTGCCAACCTTGCCATGGGCTCTGCCCAGGCATGCACAGATGCCCGAGCGCCTTGCGGTCTCATGGCCTTGTGCCGACACAACTCCCTACCGAAAACAATTTCGCACTTTTCCTTGGAATTGCTCTAATCCTGCCGTCACCCAAGCTCACCCGCCGGGCCATTGATCGATGCCGCACAACATCCTCGTCGCCGACGACGACCCGCATATCCGCGAGATCATCTGCTTCGCGCTGGAAAAGGCCGGCATGAAGACGGCCGCGGTCGCCGACGGCGCCGCGGCACTCCAGGCGGTCGAGCGTAGCGCGCCCGACCTCATCGTGCTCGACATCGGCATGCCGGAGATGGATGGGCTCGAGGTCTGCCGGCGGCTCAGGCAGAAATCCGATGTGCCGGTGCTGTTTTTGTCCGCGCGGGACGAGGAGATCGACCGGGTCCTGGGCCTGGAAATGGGCGGCGACGACTATGTGACCAAGCCGTTCAGCCCGCGCGAGCTGGTCGCCCGCGTCAACGTCATCCTGCGGCGTGCGCGTCCGACCGTCGTGAAGGAAGACGCCGACGATCATGAATTCGCGCATGGCAAGCTCATGCTTGTCCCGGCAAGCCACGCGGCGAGTTTCGACGGCAAGCCGCTCATCTTGACGGCGATCGAGTTTGCCATCCTGAAAGGTTTTCTCGCCCGGCCGCAGCACGTGCTTGGCCGCGACGCGGTGATGGCCAATGCCTATGCTTCGAACATCCATGTCTCGGAACGCACGGTCGACAGCCACATCCGCAACGTGCGGGCCAAGCTCGCGGCGGTCGGCTGCGCGGATGCGATCGCGACGGTGCATGGCGTCGGTTTCCGGCTCGGCCGATGCGGTGGTTGAGCAAGGAAAGGTGGCGGCCGCGGCTCGCCACCGTCGTCATCGCCATCCTGATCGTGGTCATGGCCCTGCCGCTGGTCGGGCTGTTCTTCTTCCGGCTCTATGAGAACCAGCTGATCCGCCAGACCGAGGGCGAGCTCATCGCGCAAGGGGCGGTGGTCGCCGCCGTCTATGCAGAGCAGGTGCGCGCTGCCGGCATTCCCCAGGAAAAACTCGGGACGCCGGTCTCTGCCGATCCGTCGAGGGACAACAACTACCCCTATGACCCGGTCGAGCCGCGCCTCGATCTTGCCTCCGACGATGTCATGCCGGCGCGCCCGGCAGCACTTCCCGCCACGCCCGATATCGCCTTCGCGGCAATAGGCGCCCGGCTCGACGGCATCCTCGACGAGACGCAGAAAACGACGCTTGCCGGCTTCCGGCTGCTCGATCCGCGCGGTGTGGTGATTGCCGGCGGCGACGAGGTCGGCCAGTCGCTCGGCGAGATCGAGGAGGTGCGGACGGCGCTTTCAGGCGCCTATGCCAGCGCGCTCAGATTGCGCATCCCCGACCAGCCGCCGCCGCCGCTCTATTCGGTCAGCCGCGGCACCAGGGTGCGCGTCTTCGTCGCCATGCCGGTCGAGCTCGACGGCCGGGTGGCGGGGGTGGTCTATCTGTCGCGGACGCCGAACAACATCGTCAAGCATCTCTATGGCGAGCGCGGCAAGGTGACCTTGGCGGCCATCGCCATCCTCGGCGGCACGCTTTTGATCGCGCTGGTGTTCATCCGCACGGTCAGCCGCCCGATCTATGCGCTGATCGACCGCACGAAACGCATCGCCGCCGGCGACCGCGAGGCGATCAGGCCGCTCGACCATCACGGCACGCGCGAGATGGCGGCGCTGTCGACGGCCTTCCTCGACATGGCGACCAAATTGCAGGCGCGCTCCGACGGCATCCAGACCTTCGCCACCCATGTCTCACATGAGCTGAAATCGCCGCTGACGGCGATCCAGGGCGCGGCGGAGCTGCTGCGCGATTCCGGCGGCGCGATGGACGAGGCCGAGCGGCGGCGCTTCTCCAACAACATCGTCACCGACGCCGGGCGGCTCAACCTGCTGGTGCGCCGGCTGCTCGACCTGGCGCGCGCCGAAAACCTGGAGCCGAGCGGCGACAGCACGACGCTTCATGCGGCATTGGCATCGTTGCCGATCGACACCAGGCTGGAAACGCGGCTTGAAGGCGGCGGCGATATCAGGCTCGGCATCTCGGCCGAGAATCTCGGCATCGTGCTCGCCAACCTCATCGACAATTCCGCGAGGCACGGCGCCCGACAGGTGGCGATCCTTGCCTCAGCCGATGGCCAGCGCGCGTCGGTCCGGATCGGCGACGACGGCAACGGCATCTCGGCCGCCAACCGCGCCAGGATTTTCGAGCCGTTCTTCACCACGCGGCGCGAGTCCGGCGGCACCGGCATGGGGCTCGGCATCGTGCTGGCCCTCCTGAAAGCGCATGATGGCACGATCAGGCTGGTTGACTCCGAGCGCGGCACGCGCTTCGAGATCGACTTGCCGGTTGCGTGAAGACGCAACCCGCCGGATCGGAGAAAAAATGCGCTACGACATCGTCATCATCGGCGGGGCCATCGTCGGATCCTCGGTCGCCTATTACCTGCGCGAGGAAGGTTTTACCGGCTCGATCGCGCTGATCGAGCGCGATCCGCAATTTTCCCACGCGGCGACGACGCTGTCGCTCGCCTCGATCCGCCAGCAATTCTCCATTCCCGAAAACATCCGCCTGTCGCAGTTCACGCTGAAGCTGTTCCGGCGGCTGAAGGAGACCTTCGGCGCCGATGCCGATATCGGCTTTCGCGAGGGCGGCTATCTTATCCTCGCCGGCGAGGCCGGCCTGCCGATCCTCAAGGCCAATCACGAGACGCAGGTCGCCGAGGGCGCCGACATCGCGTTCGAGGATCCCGGGCAGCTGGCGCACCGCTTCCCGTGGCTGTCGATCGAAGGCATTTCCGCCGGCGCCTATGGCCGCAGCGGCGAGGGCTGGTTCGACGCGCATGCGCTGCTGACGCTGTTCCGCAAAGCGCTGCGCGACAAGAAGATCGATTTCATCACGGCTTCCGCCACCGGCATTTCGCGCGACGGCAATCGCGTCACCGGCGTCAGCCTCGACAATGGCGAGACGCTGGAAGCCGGCATCGTCGTCAACGCCGCCGGGCCGAACGCCGGCAAGGTCGCGGCTTTTGCCGGGCTGGCGCTGCCGGTCGAGCCGCGCAAGCGCAACGTATTCGTCTTCGAGGCGCGCGAGAAATATGCCGACATGCCGCTGCTGGTCGATCCAAGCGGAATCTATGTTCGGCCGGAAGGCTCGGTCTACCTTACCGGCGGCGCCGAGCCGGAGGAAGGCGATCATGCGCCCGATCCGAAGGATTTCGAGGTCGAGTGGCCGCTGTTCGAAGAGGTGATCTGGCCGACCTTGGCCACCCGCATCCCGGCCTTCGAGGCGATCAAGCCGACGCGCGCGTGGGTCGGGCATTACGACTACAACACGCTCGACCAGAACGGGGTGATCGGGCCGCATCCGGAGGTTGGAAACTTCCTTTTCGCCAACGGTTTTTCCGGCCACGGCCTGCAGCAGGCACCGGCGGTGGGCAAATCGATCGCAGAGCTTGTCATGCATGGCGGGTATCGCACGATCGACTGTACGGCGTTCGGCTATGAAAGAGTGGCCGAGGGAAGGGCGTTCCGGGAACTGAATGTGATCTGACGCACGGCCGCGTCGACCGAAAGCGCATTGCCGAGGGCATGGCCCCGTGCGGTGTTGTCGAATATGCACCAGACCTCGCCGCCAGATGCCCTGGCTTCGGCGAGCCGCCCGCTGATATCCAGCAACCGACCGGCCTCGTAGTCGGAATAGTAGACGTGCGGCGCGCCATGGAAGCGGAAATAGGCGAGCTCGCGCCAGCCGCCTGGCATGGCGGCAGCAGGCACGGGAGCGGGGTCGGCCGCAACGCGCCCAACGTGAAAGCGGCTCAGCAAGCTTTTGGCTTCGGGTGCGAACCAACTGGGATGACGCGGTTCGCAGACCAGGCGCCGGTCGGTCTTTGCATGCAGGGCGGCGAAGAATTTTTCGACGGTTTGGGGTTCGAATTGCAGGCTGGGCGGCAATTGAACCAGGAGCACGGAAAGCTTGGAACCGAGCCCCCCGACCTGACCCAGAAATGTGTCCAGAAGATCATCGCAATCTTCCAGGCGGCGCTCATGCGTCATGGCCTTGGGGATCTTCGCGGAAAAGCGAAAATGATCCGGAACCGAGCGCGCCCAACGCTCATAGGTTTCCCGCCGATGCGACTTGTAGAACGAGGAATTGATCTCGGCGATCGAAAGTCGCGCCGCATAGCGTTCGAGCTGCGAACCGGCCGCCGGAAAAGAAGCTCTATGCGCTGCCGCTATGCTCCATCCGGCGGTTCCCACGGCGCAGCATCTGTTATCCATGCCCAGAATCTGGACAGGCGTGATTGCCGGTCAAGGGAGAGCTCGGGCCAGTTGGCCGCAGTTATCCAGCCCAACCGGCGAAAGCCGTTGCTTCCTGCCGGCCGCGTCATGCTATCCTCGGCCCCTGTCGGGCGCTCGGGGAAAACATTGCTTAAAAAGGCTGTCGAGAATTTTCGGCGCACAAGGGGAGTCCAATTGCTTTTGGGCCTCCGCCACGAGATCCTGTACCGCCAGTTCCTGGGAAGCGCCGCGTCCAAGGGCCAAGCATTCGCCAGGAGCCTGAGCGAAAAGCCAGAGCGGAATTACTGCTTCACCATAGCGTTCAACACGCCCTGGGTCATAGATGTGCTCACCAAGGCCTGGCAGGTCTTCCCGACCGGGACAAGGCTCGTGGTGATCGACAATTCGCCGAACCAAGAAGCGCGCGCTTCGATCGAGGCAATCTGCGCGCGGCGCGGGGTCGCGTATTTCGGACTGCCCAGGAATTTCGAAACGAACCCTTCCAGATCGCATGGCGTTTCCCAGACCTGGGTCTTTCACAACATCGTCAAGCATCTCAAACCCGACATGTTCGGGTTCATCGATCACGATTGCTTTCCGGTCGGGCCGATCGATTTCGCGCGGCGCATCGGGGGCAAGATCGGTTATGGCGCGCCGCTGCATGCCAGATCCAGCTACCTGTACAAGGCAGCCGAGAACGAGCCCGGCTGGTATTACTGGGCCGGCCTCTGCTTCTACAATTTCGCAACCGTCGAGCGAACGAAGCTCGATTTCAGAAATCGGCTCGACATTGGAATGGATACCGGAGGCGGCAACTGGCCGGTGCTGTATTCGAAGCATCCCATCGGGGAATTCGAAATGGCCCAAGTAAATCGCGTCGCGGTGGGCGTCGAAGGGACGATCGCCGACTACCAGTTATATGACGAAGCCCTTTTTCATGTTGGCGGCGCGTCCTACCGCTCGGGCGCGATAAGTCCAGACTATCGACGCCTGCTGTCGGACCACATCTGGAAAACCTACCTCGGCGGGATCCAGGATCGCCTGATTTCAATCTGAGCCTCGGTCGGGCTAGTTCCTCAACACAGTGATTTTGAAAGATTGCAGGCTTGTCGGGCAAGGCCATCAACGTCCGTTGGGGTAGTCAGCGCAAACGCCGGCGATGAGCTGAAGGCTTCTGAACCTCGTCATTCTAGGGCGGAGCAAGGAGCGAAGCGACGCGCGCAGACCCGAGGATGACGACCGCGATAGGCGTCTCGGCCAATCGCCAAGGCATGGTATCTGCCGACGTACACCAGCCAGCCGGTCAAAACTTCTGTGTCAAGGAACTAGCCTAAATACCGCTGCAGCCACCCAAGCACCCGTGCCCACTCGTCGGCATGTTCCGCCGCGGCGTCCGGAAAGCCGGCAAACCCGCCATGGCAAATGGTGAGCCGCGTGCCGTCGCCGATGGGCTCAAGCAGATAGGCCACGGTCGTTTCCTTGCGGCCGAGCGCTGGATGGTTCCAGTCGTAGCGCCGCGTCTGCACGATGCGGCGCGGCATCTCGATTTCGAGGAATTTTCCGCTGGCGGGCAGACGTTGATCGGCCGTTTCCACGCTGACGTTCCAGCCGCCGCCGATGCGAAAATCGGCGGACCAGTTGGTCATGCGGTAAGTTTCGGGCGAACCCCACCAGCGCTCGACCTTAGTCGTGACCAGTGCGGCGATGACCTCGTCTGGCGGGGCGGGGAGGTCAGCCGAAGCCATGACCGTGTCCGCGTTCGCCATGGCTTGCGGTAAGGACAAGTGAAGCATCCAATCTTCCTCCACCAAGAATAGTCTCGTGCCCGAAACGAAGCTCTTTAATCTTACGCAATTCCGGACGGGCGGTTACGGCGAAGTCGCCGAACCCAAACCGCCGCGCCCTTTTCCTGGAATTTGCTCTCTACCCCTTTGATGGCGGGCGCTCGAAACCCTTGCCGGTTTCAAGCAGGCTCTTCAGGCTCGCCAGCACCAGCGGCCAGCCCTTGGAGACGTTCGGGATCAACTTGTGCGGGCCGTCGGCCTCGTGGATGACGGCGAGCTTCATCAATTCGCCGTCGGGCTCGATGGTGAAGGTGCAGCGCGTGTAGCCGTCCTCCTTCACCTCGGGCATCCATTCGTTGCGCCATTTGATGACCAGGCGTTTTGGCGGATCGATCTCGAGGATCTCGCCCGAGTCGGCGACCCGCCCGTCGGGGAAGATCAGCTTCCAGCTCGAGCCGACCTTCCAGTCGCTCTCCTGATAGGAGCAGAGAAAGAACTGCCGGTTGAATTCCGGATCGGTCAGCGCCTGCCAAAGTTTTTCAGGCGTGGTGCGGATATAGGTGACATAAACAAAGCTGTTCTCGCTCACGGCTCTTCCCTTTCAAGGCGTTGCTTCAGGTTGCTCAATGCACTGAGCCGATGGCGCTCGAACTTGCCGATCCAGCGCTCGGCGATCTCGTTGATCGGAACGGGGTTGAGGTAGTGCTCCTTCTCGCGGCCCCGGCGCATGGTGGTGACGAGGTTCGCTTCTTCCAGGATCGCCAAATGCTTGGTCACCGCCTGGCGCGTCATGTCCATGTGCTCGCAGAGCGCGTTCAGCGTC
This sequence comes from Mesorhizobium sp. CNPSo 4661, assembly GCF_057784215.1. NCBI lineage: Bacteria > Pseudomonadati > Pseudomonadota > Alphaproteobacteria > Hyphomicrobiales > Phyllobacteriaceae > Mesorhizobium > Mesorhizobium sp. CNPSo 4661. Next base: position 48,390 of record NZ_JBWGIO010000013.1, read on the forward strand.
TGCCCGTTCCGGGCATGGAGACTGTCCAGCAATTGCCGGCGGGTCGGGTCGGCCAAGGCGCGAAAGACGGCATCCATGCTCATGGCCCTAATATGCAACCATTTGGTTGCATGTCAAGCGATGGCGAAAATATGCTGCCGCCTGATTACTGCTTGCCTGAGTTTTCTTGCTTGCCGGATTGTGCCTGTCTGGATGCGGCTTCGCTTTTGAGCAGCGCCTTCCCCCACTCTGTCGCTGCTTCGCAGCGCCACCTCTCCCCCCTCCGGAGGGAGAGGAAGGGAGCCAGCTGGAATCGCCTCGCACCTTTCCTCTCCCCCGTCGACCGGGGGAGAGGTGTCGAGCGAAGCTCGACGGAGTGGGGGTCGACCTGGCTCGCCGGTTCCAGGCAGGAGTCGGCTCCGATATCGGTGCGGTTCAGGTCAGCTTTTGCGGGAGAACCAGAAAGCGTCGGTCATGCGCGTCATGCCGATGCGTTCGTAGAAGCCGACGGCGTCGGGCATCGAGATCAGGCTGACGGCGACCGAAGGGCCAAGCTGTTGTTGCACCGCGTCCATCAGGCCCTTTCCGACGCCGAGCCCTTGCGCCGCTTTCGAGACGGCGAGGTCGGAAACGTAGCAGACCCAGGAAAAGTCGGTCATGCCGCGCGCGACGCCGACCAGTTGCCTGTCCGGGCGGTCGAGCCGGGCGGTCAGCACCAGATTGGCGTTGTCCAGCATGGTTAGCAGCCGGGCCTCGTCGTCGACGGGCCTTACCTTGCCGAGGCCGGATTCAACCAGCACGCGGCGGAATTCGGCGACATCGAGCGCGGGCTCGCTCGCGTAAAGGACTTTGGAAGCATCGGCCATGGACGCAGACTGCACCAGTCGGGCAGGATTTCGAAGCCGTTTTTGGAGCGCTCCAGCTCAGGTTCGCGTGCCATGCCGCCATTGCCCAAGGGCAGCGCACGAACAGTTGCCTTTCATTTGCCTCCGGCTTTGTGTAAACCGTCCCGCAAAACTCCCCGCAGCCAGAAGAAGACGGCCAAGGATCATGGACAAATTCACCAAGCTCACCGGCGTCGCCGCGCCCATGCCGATCGTCAATGTCGACACCGACATGATCATCCCGAAGGATTATCTCAAGACGATCAAGCGCACCGGGCTCGGCACCGGCCTGTTCGCCGAGATGCGCTACAACGAGGACGGTTCGGAGAACCCGGATTTCGTGCTCAACAAGCCGGCCTACCGCAAGGCGCAGATCCTGGTCGCCGGCGACAATTTCGGCTGCGGCTCGAGCCGCGAGCATGCGCCCTGGGCGCTGCTCGATTTCGGCATCCGCTGCGTGATCTCGACCTCGTTCGCCGACATCTTCTACAACAACTGCTTCAAGAACGGCATCCTGCCGATCACGGTCAGCCCGGAAGACCTCGACAAGCTGATGGACGACGCCTCGCGCGGCTCCAACGCGACGCTGTCGATCGACCTCGAAGCCAAGGAAATCCGTGGGCCGGATGGCGGCGTGGTCAATTTCGACCTCGACGACTTCAAGCGCCATTGCCTCTTGAACGGCCTCGACGATATCGGCCTGACCATGGAAAAGGCCGGCGCTATCGCGTCCTTCGAGAAGAAGAATGCCGAGCAGCGCCCCTGGGCCTGAGAGACCGTTTGGAAATTCTACTCCGGCGGCCATCTGATGGCGGTTTCTGCGCTTCCGTTGCTCACGGACCAAATGTCCGCTGCGCTACGGTTCTCGAAACCACCACCATATGACTCGCCAGAGCGAATTTCGAAACAGTCTCTGGGCGGCACGGCTTTAAATCGATAGGCCCCGGCCATCGCAGGCCGGGTTCGTGGCGGCTGAATGGAGGGACAGTCATGACACGCTCGCTTCTGGCCGCCGCCAGCGCTTCGGCGGCAATAATCCTTCTTGCCACGGTCTGCGCCAATGCGCAGACCACCACGCCGGCCACGCAGCCGGCGCCCGCCACGGCCGACCAGCCGGCGGCCGATCAAGGCGCGACCGACCAGGCCGCGTCGGATGAGGACAAGCAGGCGCCCATCCCCTTCGAAGGCGGCCAGCTCACCATCACGCAGCCGGATCAGGATGGCGAGAAGGTGCTTGCCTATGACGGCAAGCAGCTGGCCAGCAATTACGACGTCTTCTTCGACAAGATCGTCAAGATCGGCGACGTCAACGTGGCGCTGGTCGATGTCGGCGACGGCGGCAATCAATGCGGCCCGGCCAAGGTCATCGTCTGGAAGCCGAAGGACGGTGCGATCCAGACCACCACGGTCGAACAGGACGAATGCGGCGCGCCGCCGGCCGCTGTCTCCGACAGCGCCATCTATTTCGTGCCCTATCTGTTGCCGGGAGAGACGAGGCCGGCGCTGCAGTGGTCGCCCACGGAAGGGCTGACGACCTCCGGCAATCTGACCTATACGCCGGAACCGGGCACCGACTGGAAGGACGTCGATCCGTCGAAATTGGACAACATCATCGACGCCTTCCACAACGAGGCTGTCTACAAGGCCGGCCAGGCGCTGCTCGGCAACGACATGCCCGACATGGCAACCAGCCTGCTGGTCGGCGGCGGCACCGAAAAGACAGCGTCGGGCGCCTTCTATGCCACCGGCTGCGTGCCGCATGATTGCGGCGGCAATGACGGCTTCATGGCCATCGACCCGGCCAAGCAGAAAGTCTATTTCGCCCGCCGCGGCGACAATGACCAGCCGCAGGCCTGGCCGCCGCTGAAGGACTGGCCGGCCGACATCAAGAAGGCCTATGACGACGCGCAGGGGTCGGGGCATTAAGGTTCGGCTCTGACGCTGCCATCGCGGGTTCGTCATCCACGGGCGGAGCGACGCGCAGCGGAGCGCAGACCCTGGAATGACGAAGGGAGGGACGGTCGCCGCTAATCTCCAAGGCTGGTGCTTGCCTTCGTGACAATGCTCCGCGTTGCTTGGCCCACGACCAGACGCGCCTCTTTTGCTAGATGCAGGCCGACAAACCCAAAGCGAGGCTCCCCATGCGCAAGCTCATCTCCACAGGCTCCCCCTTCGAGAAAACCGCCGGCTATTCGCGCGCGGTGGTGCAGGGCGACTGGTGCTTCGTCTCCGGCACGACCGGCTACGACTATGCCACCATGACCATGCCCGACACGGTCGAGGCGCAGACGCGCAACTGCCTGGCCACCATCGCCAAGGCGCTGGCCGAGGGCGGCTTCGACATGGCCGACGTGGTGCGGGCGCACTACTACATCACCGACCAGGCCTATGTTGACGTGGTCTTCCCGATCCTGGGCGAAGCGTTCGGCGACATTCGTCCTGCCGCGACGATGATCGTGTGCCAGCTCAACAAGCCGGAGATGAAGATCGAGATCGAGGTCACCGCGCTGCGGCGCACGGCATAGGGGGCGTGAGCGATGACGGTCCGGCGCATCGTGGCCAACATCGCCACCAAAGACATCGCGGCGGCGAAACGCTTCTATCGTGACGTGCTTGGCCTCGACATCCTCATGGATCAAGGCTGGATCGCCACCTATGGCTCCGAGGAACGGATGCAGGTCCAGGTGAGCTTCATGGCCGAGGGCGGCTCGGGCACGCCGGTGACGGATATTTCGATCGAGGTCGACGATGTCGACGCGACGCTTGCTGAGATGAAGAAGGCCGGCTTCGCCGTCGAATACGGTCCGGCCGACGAGCCCTGGGGCGTGCGGCGCTTCTATGTGCGCGACCCGTTCGGCAGGCTGGTGAATGTTCTGTCGCATCGGTGAGGGCTTGTTGCGCTTTGAGGAAGCGCGGCGCTGTTCCAGCTTGGGTTCCTCGCCCCCACCAAGTGGGGGCGAGGTGGCTCGGCGAAGCCGAGACGGAGAGGGGGAGCGCCCTACGAAGGCCCCTCTCCGTCCGCTTCGCGGCCACCTCTCCCCCGCTTTGCGGGGGCGAGGAACCAGAGCCACGTCTTACGGGCGTCGCAATGCCCCGTCATCCCCTTGCGCGCCAGGCGTTCGCCGTTTAGCAAGGCGCCGGTTCAATTTCTCTCCCGGGACGGTTCTCCATGGCTTCGAAAAATCTCTTCCTGCTCGCCGGCGACGGCATCGGCCCAGAGGCCATGGCCGAGGTGAAGAAGCTGATCAAGGCCATGAACGACAAGCTCGGCAGCGGCTTTGCCACCGACGAGGGGCTGGTCGGCGGCTGCGCCTATGACGCGCATGGCGCGGCGATCTCCGATGCCGACATGGCAAAGGCGATGGCGGCGGATGCGGTGCTGTTCGGCGCCGTCGGCGGACCGAAATGGGATGCCGTGCCTTACGAGGTGCGCCCCGAGGCCGGCCTGCTCAGGCTGCGCAAGGACATGGAACTGTTCGCCAATCTGCGCCCGGCGATCTGCTACCCGGCGCTGGCCGCCTCTTCCTCGCTCAAGCAGGAGGTGGTCGAAGGCCTCGACATATTGATCGTGCGCGAGCTCACCGGCGGCGTCTATTTCGGCGAGCCCAAGCAGATCATCGATCTCGGCAACGGCCAGAAGCGCGGCATCGACACCCAGGTCTACGACACGTTCGAGATCGAGCGCATTTCGGGCGTCGCCTTCGAGCTGGCGCGCACGCGCAAGAACCACGTCACCTCGATGGAAAAGCGCAACGTCATGAAGTCGGGCGTGCTGTGGAACGAGGTGGTCAGCCAGACGCACAAGGCGCGCTATTCTGACGTCAAGCTCGACCACATGCTGGCCGATGCCGGTGGCATGCAGCTGGTGCGCTGGCCGAAGCAGTTCGACGTCATCGTCACCGACAATCTGTTCGGCGACATGCTCTCCGACATTGCCGCCATGCTGACCGGCTCGATCGGCATGCTGCCGTCGGCCTCGCTCGGCGCGCCGGATCCCAAGTCCAAGAAGCGCAAGGCGCTCTACGAGCCGGTGCACGGCTCGGCGCCCGACATCGCCGGCAAGGGCATCGCCAACCCGATCGCCATGATCGCGTCCTTCGCCATGTGCCTGCGCTATTCCTTCGGCATGGTCGCCGAGGCCGACCGGCTGGAAGCGGCGATCGCCGCCGTGCTCGACGACGGCCTGCGCACCAAGGATATTTCTTCCCCGGGCATGACCGAGGTCGGCACCACCGAAATGGGCGACGCCATCATCGCCAAGTTCCTTGGCTGATCTGTCACGGATGGTGGCGGGCACTGGCTGCACCCAGGTGCTCACACTTGCCGCGTCTGCGATTTGGCGGGGGGCGACCATCCCATCGGGGGCCATCGCGCATCCCACGCCTTCGTCATTCTATAGTCTGCGCTGCGTCGCTTCGCTCTGTGCTCCGCCCGTGGATGACGAAGGGAGCGACGCTTCGGTCAATCTCCGAGGTTGGCGATTTGCCCGGCGCTCGCCGCGGGTCGGCTTCCAACTCCCGTGCAATCCTACGCTGGCCGCTTCTTCTGCTTCTTGCGCTTTGCAGGCCCATCGAATTTCGGCCCATCGAACTTTGGCTTGTCGAACTTCGCCTTTGCCGGCTTCTTCGCCCAGGATTTTGAGCCCGGCGCCCCGCCAGGCTGCCGCTCGCCTGGCGCCCGCTTCTCGAATCCGCTCGCATTCTGATCGAAAGCGCCCCTGCCGCGATGCGGCTTCTTGTCCGGCTTCGGCGGCTGGTAGCCGGCCCGCGACAGGTCCGGCGCGCCGTCGATGCGCCTGACCACGATGTTGCCCTGCAGCTTGCGGTCGGGGCCGATCGCGGCGACGAACCGGTCGGCCCAGTCGGCGGCGATCTGCACGAAGGTTTCTTCCGGCTGCATCTTGATGGCGCCGATCTCGCGCTTGGACATGCCGGCGGTGCGGCACAGCATCGGGATCAGCCAGCGCGGCTCGGCATTCTGCCGGCGGCCGACCGAGAGCGAGAACCAGACGCTGTCGCCGAAATCGTCGCGGCGGCTGGGGGCTTCCTCCCGGCGCGCGAACTTCTCCTTTGACGGCGCGAACGGGCCGACATCGATCAGGTCCTCGGGCGCCGACCGGCTGCCCCGGCAAAGCCGCACGAAGGCGGCCGCCACCAGCTCGGCGCCATGCCGTTCGAGAAGCGCCGTGGTAAAGTCGCGCTCCTCGTCCTTCACCGCCTCGCTGAAGGACGGATCGGCCAGGATGCGCTCGTCATCCCGCCTCAGCACCTCGTCGGCCGATGGCGGGCTCGCCCAGGTCGCGGTCAGGCCTGCATTGGCGAGCAGCCGCTCGGTGCGCCGACGGGCATTGCCCGGCACGATCAGCGCGCTGACGCCCTTGCGCCCGGCGCGCCCGGTGCGGCCGCTGCGGTGCAGCAGCGTCTCCGGGTTGCTCGGCAGGTCGGCGTGGATGACCAGTTCGAGATTGGGCAGGTCGATGCCGCGCGCTGCGACATCCGTGGCGATGCAGACCCTGGCGCGGCCGTCGCGCATCGCCTGCAAGGCGTGGCTGCGCTCGTTCTGGCTGAGCTCGCCGGACAGCGCCACGACGGAAAAATTGCGGTTGTTGAAGCGCGCGGTGAGATGGTTGACGGCGGCGCGCGTGTTGCAGAACACCATCGCATTCGCCGCCTCGTAATAGCGCAGCACGTTGATGATGGCGTTCTCGCGATCGGCAGGCGCGACCGAAAGCGCCCGATACTCGATGTCGAGATGCTGCTTCTCCTCGCCGCCGGCCGTAATGCGCACGGCGTCGCGCTGATAGCCCTGCGCCAGCGTGGCGATGGAGCGCGGCACGGTGGCGGAAAACATCAGCGTACGACGTTCGGCGGGCGCGGCATCGAGGATGAATTCGAGGTCCTCGCGGAAACCGAGGTCGAGCATCTCGTCGGCCTCGTCCAGCACCACCGTCTTCAGCGCCGACATGTCGAGCGCGCCGCGCGTGATGTGGTCGCGCAGCCGGCCGGGCGTGCCGACGACGATGTGGGCGCCGCGCTCCAGCGCGCGCCGCTCGGTGCGCATGTCCATGCCGCCGACGCAGGAAGCAATATGCGCGCCGGTCAGCTCATAGAGCCATTCCAGCTCGCGCCGCACCTGCAGCGCCAGCTCGCGCGTCGGCGCCACGACCAGTCCCAGCGGCGCGCCGGCAGCGGCGAAACGCTCAGCGCCGCCAAGCACGGTCGGCGCCACGGCAAGGCCGAAGGCGACGGTCTTGCCGGAGCCGGTCTGCGCCGACACCAGCGCATCGGCCTCGCCGAGCTCAGGCTCCAGCACCGCCTTCTGGACCGGCGTCAGCGTGGCATAACCGCGATTTCGCAGCGCCTCTGCGAGCGCAGGCACGATGGTTTCGAAACTGGACATCTTGTTCTTTCGGAATTCGGAGTTCTGCGCTCGTGGTCGAGCACGGACCGGCACTGCGCCGGCCAAACGAAATTTGGGCGTTCGTACTTCTTGCGGCCGTCATTGTACAGAGCAGGCGGCACCGCCTTTCCTTCTCCCCTTGTGGGAGAAGGTGGCCGCGAAGCGGCCGGATGAGGGGTGCTCCAGGGAAAGCCAGCGTCTCACTCCGCTGGAACACCCCTCATCCGTCTCGGCGCTGACGCGCCGATCCACCTTCTCCCACAGGGGGAGAAGGGAAGGTCCCGCCGATTGACTCTTTTCCCAAACCGCGTAAAAGCCCGCGTCGAACGGGATCGTTTTTCGATGCGCGGCCTTTTGATGGCTCTTCTTGCATTCGATGCCCCCAGCCTCAATGCGAACCATTGGGCCGGGCGCGTCGGCGCGTCCGTCCGTTCCAGCAAAACCCCATTCTTGGCCAAGAAAACCAGCAAAACCACCACCAAAACGGTGTGATTCCCTTGGCCTAACCACCCTCTCCCGGGTCCGGCCCGGGGGACGAAACCCGCACCAGGCCAGCGGGTTTTCTCCAACAACAGCCAAGCGGAGAGGGACAGGAGATATGAGATGAGTTTCAAGGTTGCGGTAGTCGGCGCCACGGGCAATGTGGGCCGCGAAATGCTCAACATTCTAGACGAGCGCGGCTTTCCGGTGAGCGAAGTGGTGGCGCTGGCGTCGCGGCGCAGCCAGGGCACGGAAGTGTCCTTCGGCGACCGCACGCTGAAGGTCAAGGCGCTCGACCAGTACGATTTTTCCGACACCGACATCTGCATCATGTCGGCGGGCGGCAATGTGTCGAAGGAATGGTCGCCGAAGATCGGCAAGCAGGGCTGCGTCGTCATCGATAATTCGTCGGCCTTCCGCTACGACCAGGACGTGCCGCTGATCGTGCCGGAAGTGAACCCGGACGCGATCTCGCTGTTTACCCGCAAGAACATCATCGCCAATCCGAACTGCTCGACCGCGCAGCTGGTCGTGGCGCTGAAGCCACTGCATGACGCCGCCACCATCAAGCGCGTCGTCGTCGCCACCTACCAATCGGTGTCGGGCGCCGGCAAGGAAGGCATGGACGAGCTCTTCACGCAGACCCGCGCGGTCTTCGTCGCCGACCAGGTCGACGTCAAGAAGTTTACCAAGCGCATCGCCTTCAACGTCATCCCGCATATCGACGTCTTCCTCGACGACGGCTTCACCAAGGAAGAGTGGAAGATGGTCGCCGAGACCAAGAAGATGCTCGACCCCAAGATCAAGCTGACGGCGACCTGCGTGCGGGTGCCAGTGTTCATCGGCCATTCGGAAGCGGTCAACATCGAGTTCGAAAAGCCGATCACGGCGGACGAGGCGCGCGAGATCCTGCGCGAGGCGCCCGGCTGCCAGGTGCTCGATAAGCGCGAGAACGGCGGCTACATCACGCCGCTGGAATCGGCCGGCGAGGACGCCACGTTCATCTCGCGCATCCGCGAGGATTCGACCGTCGACAACGGCCTGTCGATGTGGGTCGTTTCCGACAATCTGCGCAAGGGCGCGGCGCTGAACGCCGTGCAGATCGCCGAGCTCCTGGTCGAACGCGGCCTGATCCAGCCGAAGAAGAAGGCGGCCTGACGGCAGTTTGCTTTCGCTCACGGGCCGTATCGCCGCTGCCGCGGCGGGCCCTCCGCGGGGGCGCCGGACGACCGGCGGCCTGCAGTCGCAGGCTCGGCCTTCGGGCCGTTTTGTTTTCGCTCACGGGCCGTATCGCCGCTGCCGCGGCGGGCCCTGCGCGGGGGCGCCGGACGACCGGCGGCCCGCGGTCGCGGGCTCGGCCTTCGGCCGGGGGAGCTTCTTCCTTCTCCCCTTGTGGGAGAAGGTGGATCGGCGCGATAGCGCCGAGACGGATGAGGGGTGCTCCAGCGGAGTGAGACGCTGGCATTCCCCTGGAGCAGTGCCGTTTCAGGTAGAGTGTATTTCATGATTGGCGTTCAGCCTGCTGATGTCGTCCTGCGCCCAGCCGCGGCATCCGACGCCGCCGCCATCGCGACGATGATGCGCGCGTCGCTCAACGCCTTCGACTGGATGCCGGTGCTGCACACGCCGGAGGAGGACCTGTCCTTCATCCGCGACATCCTGATGCCCAGTCAGCAGGTGGCGGTTGCCGAAACCAGCGGCCGGATCGTCGGTTTCATCGCCGTCAGCGGCGAGTGGGTCGAGCAGCTCTATCTCGATCCGGCCTGGACAGGGCAAGGCATCGGCAGCCGGCTGCTTGCCCAAGCCACCGCCGGCACGCCTGTAGTCAAGCTCCATTGCTTCCAGGCCAATACCGGCGCGCGGCGCTTCTACGAACGCCACGGTTTTCGCGCCGAAGCCTTCGGCGACGGCTCCGCCAACGAGGAAGGCCTGCCGGATATCCTTTATGTGCTCAGGCGCTGAGTTCCTCTAAACAGTGATTTTGAAAGATTGCAGACTTGTTGGGCAAGGCTATCAACGTCCGCTGGGATAGTCAGCGCAAACGCTGGTGGTGAGCTGAAGGGCTCTGAATCTCGTCATTCCAGGGCGGAGCAAGGAGCGAAGCGACGCGCGCAGACCCTGGAATCCATGCCGTTACCTGGACTGAAGTGTGCAACGGTGCAGAATTCTGGACCGCCGCGGGGCTTCCAAGTCACGGCATGGATCCTCGGGTCTGCGCGCGTCGCTTCGCTCCTTGCTCCGCCCGTGGATGACGATCGCGATAGGCGTCTCGGCCAATCGCCAAGGCATGGGATTTGCCAACGCACACATAGCCAACCGGTCAAAACTTCTGTGTTAAGGAACTAGTTCAATCTTCGGGAGTGTCGGGCTGCTTGGGAATCAGCAGGGCATCGAGATGATCGTGTTCTGGTGACATGCGGCCCTTCGCGATGACCGCAATTTCTTCGTTCGTCAAATCTTTGGTCGCGAATGATTGCCCGGCCAATTCTAGCAATATCGCCAGCGCCTCCTCCGCCCGCTCGGCCGGCACGAACAGATGGTCGTGATAGAAGGCCGAGACCGGATTGACGCCAATGCCGGCCGCCGCCAGCCGCGTCGTGATGGCGGCGAGGAAGCCGACGGCTTCCAGCGAGGAATGGATGTCGAGCGTGATCATCCGGCAGCGGAACGTGCCGGCGAGGCCGGCCGCTTTCGCCTGGCTCTCGGCCAGGATCAGCGTCGCGCCCTCGCGCTCGATGAAGCGCATGACCGGCTCCAGGCCTTCCGGCAAGGGTGCGCCGGGCGGCAAGGTCGCGAAGACATAGGCTTCCGGGTAGAGCCGCGGCGTCATCGATGCCAGCAGCTTTTGCAGGTCTGTCTCGCCGCTCATGTTGTCCTTCCCCGGGATGCGCGTGGCGCTGTTTTCTTGTCCTGACGCAATTCCGGACACGCACTCTTCCTGGAATTGCTCCGGGCGACGTTCTCCGCAGTCTCGACTGAAACGTCAACAGCCCGGCCTGCAGCCGCGTGGACGACGCCGCGATGTCGCTGGCGGTTGAGCCGCAGGCTCGTTATTGCCGTAGAGACATAACGGTTCGCAAAGGTCTCCCACATGATCGTCCGCCCGCGCCCGACATTCCTACAGCTGTTCTTCATCATGCGCGGCTCGGTGGTGCAGCGCATCCTGCCGCAGATTTTCGGCTTCGCCATCTATTCGGCGGTCGTCCTGCTTCTGGCGCGGCAATTCCATCTCGACCTCAGCGCCTTCAACATCACGCCTTTCGGGCTCGTTGGCGTGACGCTGTCGATCTACCTGTCGTTCCGCAACAACGCCGCCTACGACCGCTGGTGGGAGGCGCGCAAGCTCTGGGGCGCGCTGGTTTTCGAGATCCGCAACCTGGCGCGCGCCACCACCAGCCTGATCGGCGACCGGACGGAGCAGCGGGCGCTGCTGATGGACGCGCTTGCCTTCTGCCACCTGCTGCGCGGGCAATTGCGCAAAATCGACAGCAGAGAGGACGCCCGCGCCTTCATCGGCGACGAGGTGGACAAGGCAGCCGCCCGCACCAACCCGGCCGACGACATGGTCCGCCGCATGGGCCGGCGCGCCAATGCGCGGCGCGAGGCGGGCGCGCTCGACCCGATCGGCTTCCGCATCCTCGATGAAAGGCTGGCCGCGATCGCCGCCATCCAGGCCGGCTGCGAGCGGATCGCCGGCACGCCTCTGCCGTTCGCCTATACGCTCCTGGTGCATCGCACGGCCTATGTCGTCTGCCTGCTCCTGCCGATCGGGCTGATCTCGACCACGGGCTGGGCGACGCCGCTGTTCACGGCGCTGATCGCCTACACGTTCTTCGGCCTCGATGCGCTGTCGGAAGAGCTCGAGGATCCGTTCGGCATCGAGGCCAACGACTTGGCGCTCGACGGCCTCTGCCGCGTCTGCGAGATCTCCGTGTTCGAGGCGCTGGACGAGACGCCGCCGAAGATGATCGCGGCCGACAAGTTCTATTTTTCGTGACCACAGGCAACTTCGTCATCCCAGGGCGGAGCAAGGAGCGAAGCGACGCGCGCAGACCCTAGAATCCATGCCGTGATGTTGGTCCCGGGCGCAGTCGGACCAGAAATTAGGATCGTCTGGCTGAGCTTCATTCTAGAACGCTGCATTCTTCGTTCGACCTCACGGCATGGATACTCGGGTCAAGCCCGAGTATGACGAAGGCGTGTAGGATCGCGGCATGTTCGCCCGTCCTTGGATCGAAACCGGCAAATGGCCGGCATTCGAAACCTTGGAGGGAACATCCATGAGCATTTCCGAAGCCGCGCCTGCTTCAAGAGGCGCTTTGTGGGCCGGGCGCGCGCTCAGCGCCGTCGTCGTCCTGTTCATGATCTTCGACGGCGTCATCAAGCTACCGCCGCTGGATATCGTCACCCAGACGATGACGGAGCTAGGCTGGCCGGCCGACGCCAATGTCGCGCGGCTGCTCGGCGTCATCGGGCTGATCTCGACGGCACTCTATGCGCTGCCGCGCAGCTCGGTGCTCGGCGCCATCCTGCTCACCGCCTATATGGGCGGCGCGATTTCGACCCATGTGCGGATCGGCAACCCGCTGTTCTCGCACACGCTGTTCGGCGTCTATCTCGGCATTATCCTGTGGGGCGGGCTTTATCTGCGCGACGCAAGGGTGCGCGCGCTGATCCCGTTCTCGCGGTAAGGGAGGACAAGACATGTTTGCCATCATCCTCATCCTCCTCGTCGTCATCATCGCCGCCATGCTGATCTACGCCGCGACCCGGCCGAACGATTTCGTCGTTACGCGCTCGATCAGCATCAAGGCGCCGGCCGAGACGATCTTCCCGCTGATCGACGATTTCCGGCGCTGGTCGGAATGGTCGCCCTTCGAAAAACTCGACCCCGGCATGAAGCGCACTTTGTCCGGCGCTGAAAGCGGCAAGGGCGCGGCCTATGCCTGGGAAGGCAATTCCAAGGCCGGCAAGGGCCGCATGGAGATCACAAATTCGGTGCCGTCGTTGCTGGTCGCGCTGAAGCTCGACTTCGAGAAGCCGTTCAGGGCCAACAACACCGTCGACTTCTCGCTTTCGCCGTCCGGCGAGGGCACGACCGTCATCTGGGCGATGCGCGGCGCGAGGCCCTTTGTCGCCAAGCTGATGGGCCTGTTCATGAATTTCGACACGCTGATCGGCAAGGATTTCGAGGCCGGACTCAGCAATTTGAGGCGTCTCGCCGAGCGGTGAAAACCGCTAGGTTTCAATGGGTTGGCGTCCAGAACCATAAATCCGGCCGGCACGTAGCCGGCCAATTTTCATCCTCGCCGGGATCAATTCAGCTGTTCGTGAGTTTAGGCCATGGCGGCGAGGACGGCGCTTGAGAGAGGAACAGCAATGAAGAAAGCAATTACCATTCTGGTGCTGACCATGGCCTTGGGCGCCTGTTCGCAAACGGAAAAGGGCGCTGCGATCGGTGGTCTGGGCGGCGCGGCGGTCGGTGCCGCGGTGGCAAATGATCCGGTGCAGGGTGCGGTGGTCGGCGGCGCGGTCGGCGCAGTCGCCGGTGCGCTGATCGGTCATGCCAGCGAAAGCGGCCAGTGCCGCTATCGCGACCGCTACGGGCGCGTCTATGTGGCGCGCTGCCCGTCCGGCTATTGAGACATCAGGCGGACCAAACGAAAACGGCGGGGTTAAAGAAGGTCGCGTGAAAAGGGATTCACGCGACCTGCTTTAAGTTTTGATTCTAAGCATGTCTTTGTCCCGAAACCGGGCCCACTTTCGGGAGACATGCTTTTAGGTCCGCTGTTTTGTAAGCGAAAGGCCGTGATTACTCGGCGGTCGCGGCCTCAGCCTCGGCCGGCGCGGCGGTCGCCGCGGCAGCGGCTGCATCTTCCTGGGCCTTCTTCAGCAGGGCGGCGCGTTCCTGCGCCTTCTTGCCGGGCAGGGCCTTGTTCGGGTTCGAGCGGGCTTCGCGCTTGGCGAGACCGGCCTCGTCGAGGAAGCGCAGCACGCGGTCCGTCGGCTGGGCGCCATGCGACAGCCAATGCTTGACGCGCTCGGCGTCGACCTTGACGCGTTCGCCGTCCTTCGGCAGCAGCGGGTTCCACGAGCCCAGCGACTCGATGAAACGGCCGTCGCGCGGCGAACGGGCGTCGGCGACGACGACGTGGTAGTAGGGACGCTTCTTCGAGCCCGCACGGGCCAGTCTGATCTTCAGTGCCATTTCTTTTCTCCTAAAAGCTCTGATTTGGTTTGATTGGATTTCAACTGAATGTCTCAGCCTGTTTTCGTCACGCCGTTCGCAGCGGCGATCTGTTCGTGGTGCCGGATCACTTCGCGGACGACGAAGTTGAGGAATTTCTCCGCGAAATCGGGGTCGAGATGCGCGTCATGCGCCAGCTGGCGAAGACGGGCGATCTGCTGCTGCTCGCGCGCCGGGTCGGCCGGCGGCAGGCCATGCTCTGCCTTCAGGACGCCGACCGCCTTGGTGCAGCGGAAGCGCTCGGCGAGCATATGGATGAGGGCGGCGTCGATGTTGTCGATCGAAGCGCGGTAGCCAGCCAGGATGGCGCGTGCGTCGGCCATGTCTTTCTCCTCGTTCATCGCCCCCTCATTTCTTTTTCCCAAGGCCGGGCAGTCCACCGCCGCCGAGACCCGGAAGCTTCATGCCGCCGGGCAGGCCCGGCAGTCCGCCGCCACCAGGAAGCCCGCCGGGCAAGCCCTTGCCGAGACCGGCGGCCTGCGCCTGCTTCTGCAAGGCCTCGAGCTGCTTGGGATCCATCTTGGAAAGATCGGGCATGCCGCCGCCGGGCATCATGCCGCCAAGGCCCATTTTCGAGGCGAGGCCGCCCATCATGCCGCGCATGAGGCCGCCGCCTTTGCCCTTGCCGCCCATCGCCTTCATCATGTCGGCCATGCCGCGATGCATCTTCAAGAGCTTGTTGATTTCGGCCGCGTCGGTGCCGGAGCCGGCGGCGATGCGCTTCTTGCGCGAGTGCTTCAGAAGATCGGGGTTGGCGCGCTCGGCCTTGGTCATCGAGGAGATGATGGCGAGCTGGCGGCCGAACATCTTGTCGTCGAGGCCGGCGGCGGCCAGCTGGTCCTTCATCTTGCCCATGCCGGGCATCATGCCCATGATGCCGCCCATGCCACCCATCTTCGACATCTGCTGAAGCTGCTGGGCGAGGTCGTTCAGGTCGAACTTGCCCGACTGCATCTTCCTGGCCATCGCCGCCGCCTGCTCGGCGTCGATGGTCTCGGCGGCCTTCTCGACGAGCGAGACGATGTCGCCCATGCCGAGGATGCGGTCGGCGATGCGCTTGGGGTGGAATTCCTCCAGCCCGTCCATCTTTTCGCCGGTGCCGATGAGCTTGATCGGCTTGCCGGTGACGGCGCGCATCGAAAGTGCGGCGCCGCCACGGCCGTCGCCGTCCATGCGGGTGAGCACAAGGCCGGTGATGCCAACGCGTTCGTCGAAGCTTTTCGCCAGATTGACGGCGTCCTGGCCGGTCAGCGAGTCGGCGACCAGCAGGATCTCGTGCGGGCTCGACACCTTCTTTATGTCGGCCATCTCGACCATCAGCGGCTCGTCGATATGGGTGCGGCCTGCAGTATCGAGGATGACGACGTCGTGGCCGCCGAGTTTTGCCGCCTGCACGGCGCGTTTGGCGATGTCGACCGGGCTCTGGCCGGCGATGATCGGCAACGTCGCGACCTTGGTCTGCTCGCCGAGCTGGCGCAGCTGCTCCTGCGCGGCGGGACGCCGCGTGTCGAGCGAGGCCATCAGGACCTTCTTGTTTTGACGCTCGGTCAGCCGCTTGGCGATCTTGGCCGAGGTGGTCGTCTTGCCGGAGCCCTGCAGGCCGACCATCATGACGACGACGGGCGCCGGCGCGTTGAGGTCGATGGCGACGCCTTCGGCGCCAAGCATGTCGACCAGCTCGTCATGGACGATCTTGACGACCATCTGCCCGGGCTTGATCGACTTCAGCACCGCGGCGCCGACCGCTTTCTCGCGGACCTTGTCGGTGAAGGAGCGAACCACTTCGAGCGCGACGTCGGCCTCGAGCAACGCACGGCGCACCTCGCGCAGCGCCGCCGAGACATCCGCCTCGGACAACGCGCCGCGGCCGGTCAGGCCGTTCAGGATCGAACCAAGGCGTTCCTGGAGTGATTCAAACATTCTTCTTCCTTTTCCCTGGCACCTGCGGATGCCCGAGAGGTAGTGCGTTCGCGCCGGGTCGCCAAGCAAAAGCGCAAAGCCAAAAAGCACCCGGGGGCGCATTGCGCTGCCGGGTGTTGGCCTCCAGGATCTCTTTACAGCACCCGCCTCAAAGAGGCTTCGGCGTCCTGGTCGGCTTTCGCGAAAGAAAACTCGTCGCGGAATTCAGCGGCTCTAGACAGGAAATCCGCCGCGGAGTCAAGGCTGATGCATGTCGTGCAAAAGTGGGCCGCGGTTTTGCGGCAACGACATGCATCAAAAAACAATGCCGGAATCAGGCCAAAACGCCGTGATTACCTCACAGCGGGTTTTGGCTGTTGGCTCCAACCCGCAGCGGCGAACGCCGATGCAAAAGCAGCAGCATCGTCAAAAGCGTGCTGACGATGCCGATCGCGGCGATGAGGACGGCGTCCAGATTGGTCCAGCCGGGGCCTTCGAGCGGCTTGGCGTTGAGCAGGGCAAAGCCATTATAGCCTTCCTGGTGCGAGATCAGCAGGAAGCCGGTCAGGTTGTTGCCGAGATGGGCGCCGAAACCGGCGCCGAGATTGCCGGTGACATAGACGAGCAGCGTGAGCAGCAGGGCAAAGGTGCCGATCGAGACCAGCACGCAGGCATTGATGGCCAAAGTCGAGGCCGAATTCCAGTGCAGCGACGTGAACAGCAGCCCCGGCAGCAGTGCCCAGACGAGCGGGCTCCTGAAGCGGCAGGCGAGGCCGCGCAACAGATAGCCGCGAAACAGCATTTCCTCCGACGAGGTCTGCAGGAAGGCGAGCAGCACGATCGGCGCCAGGAAGAGCAGCCAGGACGAAAGGGCGATCGGTCCGCGCGCGATCTCCGGCTGCAGCCAATAGAGCAGCACCTCGGAAAAGAGCGAGGTGATCAGCACAGCGACCAGGCCCTTGAGGAAATCCCCGCCCGCAACCCGGCGCGTGACGCCGAAAAGGGCCGCCAGCGGCTCGCCATGCACGAAGCGCATCGCCACCCAGAGCCCGATCCAGATGCCGGCAAACGAGGTCAGCGCGCTCAGGATGCCGGTGGGCGATGCCAGGAAGTCCTGCATGTAGCGGCCGGTCGAGGGGCCGGGCAGGCGCCAGACGATGTAGACGTAGGTGCCGGCAAACAGCACCAGAGCCGTCATTGCCATCCAGAAGGCGATGACGATCGCCGTCCCGAAGAGCAGGCGGAGCAAGGTGGTCTTTTCGTTCGGCGAGCGGCGATAGCGCTCGAAGGCGGCATTTTCGATCGTCACGCGGCTCCCCTGCCGAAAGCTTTCGGGTCGCATGATCTATGGGATCGGCGGTTACCGTGCAATTACGTCATCAAGTTCCGGGCTGAATGGATCGCTTCAAGCGCATTCCAGGGTCTTCGCGACGGAGCTTCGCTCCTGCTCCGCCCTGGAATGACGAAGCCCGGGTCCACGCCCGCAACCAGAAAGGAAATGAAGATGGCTACCGGCATCTTCGCGCCGATCCATCCGGGCGAAATTCTCCGCGAGGAGTATCTGGTCCCGCTTGGGCTGAAACCATATACGCTGGCCAAGAAGCTGCATGTTCCCCGCACGCGCATCGAGCGCCTGGTGAGCGAAACCACGCCCGTAACACCAGATACGGCGCTTCGCCTTGCGAAGTTCTTCGGCACGACGCCCCGGTTCTGGACGAACATGCAGGCCAGCTACGATCTCGCGGTGGAAGGCGAGGCAAAGAAGGCCGAAATCGCGTCGATCGAGCAGATGCAAGCCGCCTGAGTTTCGGTCAGCACGCAAGCAAAACGGCCGCCATCGCCGGCGGCCGCTCTTGCGACAATGATAAAGGCCGATCAGCGCATCACATAGACGATGCGCCGCGTGCCGGGGTCGACCAGCGCCGGCTGGTTGTTCACATAGACATAACGATACTGGTAGTCGGGGATCTCGCGCCGCTCGACCGTGTCGGGCAGCGTGGCGCCGGTCACCACCTCGCCGTCGAGATAGACCGGATCGACCCGGTGCGTGGTGACATAGGTGCCGACCTCGGCCGGCGGCCTGCCGATCGACTCGATGGCGTCGCCGTTGGAGACGATGGCGCCGGTGTAGGTGTCGTTGGTGTAGACGTCATCGGTCGGCGGCGCCACAAGCGCGATGCCGGCATCGGCCGGGCGGCGGGTCACGACGACGCGGCTGCCGCCGAAATCGCCCGTCACATAATCGGAATAGACCCAGCCCTTGCCGCCGGCTTCGGCAATCGTGCACCACTTGCTGCCTTCGATGCAGCCGCGAAGCGTGGCCGACTGGCCGGCCGCCAGCACGCCGATCACCGGATATTGCGGACCGGGGCCGGCGCGGACGTTCAAGTCGGCCACCGCCTGGACAGGCGTATCGGCGAAAGCCGCGCCCGAGATGGTGAGCAGGGCACCGGCAAGCACCGGAAACAACACGCGTTTCATGATTTTTCTCTCCGTTTTTCAACGCTCCCTCGGGGTCGGAAACGAAAGAGTAGCTTATGCGTTCCGGCTAAAGTGCCCGTCGCGCGCTCACGAATTGTTCCAGGGTTTTTCGCCGGATCGCTCAAAAAGGCCGTGAGCGGATGCCAGCCGCGCCCGTGTTCTGTGGGCATTCGGGCTATCTCGCCGCGAGTTTGGCGTTGACAGTTCGACCGGCAGAGAGACGCGAAATCGCAGCCAATGTCGAAGGGCACGCCGAAATGGCGATCGCTGGTCCAGGCGCGGCCGCCGATGCGGTCCATCGCCTCCGGAAGAACAAAGGAGAGCCCGGCCGTTCGAAGCCGTCTTTGCCGCGGCAAGGCCCGCCGGACCGGCGCCGTTGATCACGACATCAACGTCTTTCATGAGGCAAGCCCGCCACACATGACGGCGGATCGTAGGCAAATTGCCCTTCTTTCGCCAGTGTCGGGTGCCACGTCCCCCGCGGGGGCGGTGACAACCAGGCGTTTCGCTGGCAAATTCGCAACCGGGACGTGATTCAAGGCAACCAGGAGAAGGATATGGCATTTTTTGCCAAAGGACGGATTTTCGTAGCCGCCGCGGCGGTGGTGGCGGTGCTTGGGCTGGCGACAGGGGCCGAGGCCGCAGCCAGTTGCGGCAAGAATGGCGCCGGCTTCGACGCCTGGAAGCAGGATTTCGCTGCCGAGGCCAAGGCCAACGGGGTTGGGCAGAAGGGGCTGTCGGCGCTGGCGGGTGCCACCTACGCGACCAGGACGATCGCCGCCGACCGGGCGATCCACAAGGCCTTCAGCGGCTCGGTGGAAGCGTTCATGAAGCGCCGCGGCGCCTCGGCAATCATCTCCCGGGGCCGCGCGCTGAAGAAAGCGAACGCGGCGATGTTCGACAATATCGAGCGCACCTATGGCGTGCCGCCGGGCGTACTGCTCGCCATCTGGGGGATGGAAACCGGCTTCGGCGCCTCGATGGGCAACCAGAACACGGTGTCGGCCATCCTGACGCTCGCCTACGACTGTCGCCGTCCGGACTATTTCACCCCGCATGCCATCGCGGCACTCAAGCTGGTCGATAGCGGCGCGCTGAGCGCCTCGTCGGTCGGCGCCATGCATGGCGAGATCGGCCACACCCAGTTCCTGCCCGGAAATGTCATGAAGTACGGCGTCGGCAGCAGAAACCTGCGCGACCGCAACACGGCGCTCGCCTCGACCGCCAACTTCCTCAAGGGCCATGGCTGGCACGCGGGCGCGAGCTATGAGGCCAATATGGGCGCGATCGCCGGCTGGAATTCGGCCAGCGTCTATCAGCAGGCCATTGCCCAAATCGCCGAGGCGATCGACGCGGATTGATCGGATTAAGACTTGGTTCCACCGAGAAGCCCGGCCATGCGCCGGGCTTTTTTGTTGGGGGCTTGGGGATTGGCGAAGGCCGGGAAAGTAGGGATCTCCCCCTTGATTGAGAGATGTCGCCCTTCCTTCGTCATTCTAGGGCGGAGCAAGGAGCGAAGCGACGCGCGCAGACCCTAGAATGACGAGGGATACGCTGGCGCGAGGCCCCCCTCTCTGTCCTGCCGGACATCCCCCCTCAAGGGGGGAGATTGGCAGCTTCAGCGGCGGTTCCTTGCCGCGAGCGTCCTGAGCCGCAATCCGTTGAGGCGGATAAAGCCCTCGGCGTCCTTCTGGTCGTAGGCGCCGCGATCGTCCTCGAAGGTGACCAGCGCATCGGAATAAAGCGTCTTCTTAGACTTGCGGCCGGTGACGATGACATTGCCCTTATAGAGCTTCAGCCGCACCGTGCCTTCGACGTCTTCCTGGCTCTTGTCGATCATCGCCTGCAGCATGACGCGCTCGGGCGAGAACCAGAAGCCGTTGTAGATCAGCTCGGCGTAGCGCGGCATGAACTCGTCCTTGAGGTGCGCGGCGCCCCGGTCGAGCGTGATCGATTCGATCGCGCGGTGGGCGGCGATCAGGATGGTGCCGCCGGGGGTCTCGTAGACACCGCGCGACTTCATGCCGACGAAGCGGTTCTCGACCAGGTCGAGGCGGCCGATGCCGTTGTCGCGGCCGAGGTCGTTCAGCGTCGCCAGCATGGTGGCCGGCGACAATTTCTTGCCGTTGAGGGCGATCGGATCGCCTTTCAGGAACTCGATCTCGATCTCGGTGACGGCGTCGGGCGCGTCCATCGGCGAGACGGTGCGCTGATGCACGAATTCCGGCGGCTCGCTCCACGGATCCTCCAGCACCTTGCCCTCGGAAGAGGAGTGCAAAAGGTTGGCGTCGACCGAGAAGGGCGCTTCGCCGCGCTTGTCCTTCGCCACCGGGATCTGGTGCTGCTCGGCGAAGTTGATCAGATCGGTGCGCGACTTGAACGACCAGTCGCGCCACGGCGCGATGACCTTGATATCGGGGTTGAGAGCATAGGCCGAGAGCTCGAAGCGGACCTGGTCGTTGCCCTTGCCGGTGGCGCCATGCGCGATGGCGTCGGCGCCGGTTTCCTTGGCGATCTCGACCAGATGCTTGGAGATCAGTGGCCGGGCGATCGACGTGCCGAGCAGATACGTGCCTTCATAGACGGCATTGGCGCGGAACATCGGGAAGACGAAGTCGGCGACGAATTCCTCGCGCACGTCGACGATGCGGATGTCCTTGATGCCCATCATCTCGGCCTTCTTACGGGCCGGCTCCAGCTCGCCGCCCTGGCCGAGATCGGCGGTGAAGGTGACGACTTCGGCGCCGAGCTCGGTCTGCAGCCATTTCAGGATGATGGAGGTGTCGAGGCCGCCGGAATAGGCGAGCACAACTTTCTTGACGTTCTTGATCTTGGACATTTTTGGCGGTTCCGCGGGAAAATAGCTTCGCGGGCGAGGTATCACGGCCTTTCCGGGCGGCGCAAGAGACGAACGGATGCCTGACGGCGGCACAGGCTGGGCCACATGTTTGCCCAGGCAGACGCTGGCGAAGCAAAAATGGTCGCGTTATAGGCTGCGCTATCTCCGCCAGGGCCGCGCGCATGTCCTTCATTCCCGATACTTCGACGCTCATCCAGTTCGCCATCGCCACGGTGATCCTGGCGATCACGCCTGGGCCGGACATGACGCTGTTCGTCTCGCGCACGCTGAGCCAGGGTCGCGCCACCGGCTTTGCTTCGATGGCCGGCGCGCTTACCGGCACGCTGATCCACACCACGCTGGTGGTGGTCGGCATCTCGGCGCTGATCGTGGCTTCGCCGATGGCCTTCTTCGTCCTGAAGATATTCGGCGCCGGCTATCTGGTGTTCCTCGCCTTTCAGGCCGTGACGAAGGGCTCGGCCTTCTCGCCGGAGAAGAGGACCGGACCGCAAGTCTCCCTGTTCCGCAGCTGGATGGCGGGGCTTGGCGTCAACCTGCTCAACCCCAAGATCATCCTGTTCTTCATGACCTTCCTGCCGCAATTCGTTTCCGCGCACGATCCGAACGCGTCCGGAAAACTGTTCTTCCTCGGCATGATGTTCATCGTGCTGTCGATACCGGTGACGGTGCCGATGGTGCTGGCTGCGGAGAAGTTTTCTGCGGCGATGAAGGCAAGTCCGCGCGTCACGCGCGTGGTCGATTATCTGTTCGCCGGCGTGTTTTCGGCCTTCGCGCTCAAGATCCTGACGGCGCAGGCGAAGTAGCGCTCAGGGCTCCGCATCGAGCAGCGGCGCGCGGCGCCAGCTTCCGGCCCAGCGGCCGGCGGAGAGCCAGTAGAAGATGCCGCCGACCATGCCGGAGCCGATCACGGCCAGCCTGGCATTGGTTTCGGTGACGTCGAAATTGGCATCGCCGACAATATGCACGAAGCCGAGAAAGACGACGGCTATGACAGCGCCGCCGAGCGCGTAGAACAGCCAGTCGCGGCGGCCGAGCAGCTCAGCGATCAAAATGACGACTGCCGTCGGCATGAAGGCGAAATAGGCGACGAACAGCGCCACGAAAGGCACCGAGACATAGAGCGAGGCGGTGGCCGTCGGCTCGGGGTTGGCCGGCGTGTAGCCCAGATGCGCCAGGACCAGGATGTTGAGGAAGGCGCTCGCCGCCAGCGAGGCGACGATATAGCCGACCAGGATGGCGGCAAAGCGGATGAGGTAGGCGATGATGCGCCTCACGCCTCGCCGTGTCCCGCGATCATCATGGCTTCCAGCGCCAGGCGGTCGACCTTGCGCATGCGCTCGGACTCCGACTTGAGCTGGCCGCAGGCGGCGAGGATGTCGCGGCCGCGCGGTGTGCGGATCGGCGAGGCGTAGCCGGCATTGTTTATGTAGTCGGCGAATTTCTCGATCGTCTCCCAGTCCGAGCACTGGTAGTTGGTGCCGGGCCAGGGGTTGAACGGGATCAAATTGATCTTTGCCGGAATGCCCTTGAGCAGCTTGACCAGCGCCTTGGCGTCGTCGAGGGAATCGTTGACGTCCTTCAGCATCACATATTCGAAGGTGATCCGCTTGGCATTGGAGAGGCCCGGATAGGCCTTGCAGGCGGCGATAAGCTCCTTCAACGGGAACTTCTTGTTGATCGGCACAAGCAGGTCGCGCAGATCGTCATTGGTGGCGTGCAGCGAGATCGCCAGCATGACGCCGATCTCCTCGCCGGTGCGGGCGATCTCCGGCACCACGCCGGAAGTCGACAGCGTGATGCGTCGCTTCGACAGCGACAGGCCGTCGCCGTCCGAAGCGATCAGCAACGCCTTCTTCACCGCCTCGAAATTATAGAGCGGCTCGCCCATGCCCATCATGACGATGTTGGAAACTTTTCTGCCCTCGGCCGGTACGATGGCGCCGTCCGGCGTGTCGCGGTCGGGGAAGTCGCCGAGCCGGTCGCGCGCGGTGAGCAACTGCGCCAGGATCTCCTCGGCGGTGAGGTTGCGCACCAGCTTCTGCGTGCCGGTGTGGCAGAAGGAGCAGGTCAGCGTGCAGCCGACCTGCGAGGAAATGCAGAGCGTGCCACGACCTTCCTCGGGGATGTAGACGGTCTCGATCTCGACGGGGCGGCCGGCGCCGCGCGGCGGGAAGCGGAACAGCCATTTGCGTGTGCCGTCGGCGGAGATCTGCTCCTCGACGATCTCCGGCCGGGCGACGGTGAAATGCTTGTCGAGCTCGGCGCGCAGATCCTTGGAGATGTTGAACATATGCGCGAAGTCGGAGACGCCGCGCACATACATCCAGTGCCAGAGCTGCTGGGCGCGCATTTTCGCCTGGCGCTCCGGCACGATGCCGGCGCCGACCAGCGCTTCGCCGAGCTCGACGCGGGTCAAGCCGATCAGCGACGGCTTCTCGGTGGAGCGGGCGCGCAAGGCGTCACGGGCGCCTTCGGCGGTAAGATCAAGCGAAACGGTCATGGTGGCGCCAATATAAGCGATTTGCGGCCGATTTCAGCATCGGCCGAACAGGAAGCGCGGCGCATAGCACAGCTCGGCGGCGGAGTCATGCGGCGCCCTTTCCTTCTCCCCCTGTGGGAGAAGGTGGATCGGCGCGCGGCGCCGAGACGGTTGAGGGGTGCTCCAGGGAAAGCCAGCGCCTCATTCCGCTGGAACACCCCTCATCCGACCTCGCTTCGCGAGGCCACCTTCTCCCACAAGGGGAGAAGGGGAAGATAGCGCCGGCCCTTACTCATCAGTATCCGTCCGCCGGCGATGGCCGCTGACCTGCTGGCCGCCTTCCGGCTGCGGGAAGAAGAACCCCGGAATGGAAAGCAGCGGGATCACCACCGTCAGCAGGAACGCCCAATGGAACTGGTCCGCCGTCGATGTCGCGCGGCCCAGCCGGCTTGGCCCCCCACCCGCACCGGACTGCTTTATGCCCCGATCGATGCGAAGCGATAGCGATTTCGGCTGGCACTGAGGTCAACAAATCTTGAGCCCCGTCCGCCTGTGCCAGGGGCGGAACGCGATCGGCTACCGCTATCGTCGGTCGAAAATCGATCACATGTTCGTGTTGGTGTAACCAATCGAAACGCATCCGCGAACCTGAAAGGGGCGACCATGCCCCTCAACAATGGGAGTTGTTCCGATGCACTCGATCAAGTTCGTTCTTATCGCCGGCCTCGTCGGTCTTTCCGCCTCGCAGGCCCTTGCCGAGGACACGATGGGCGCCATGACCATGATGAAGGGCGGGCAGGTCACCGCGATCATGCCGGACGGCCACATGGGCACCATGATGCCGGATGCCAAGATGAGCGCCGACATGATGAAGATGGCCAAGCCGATCAAGCACTGCATGATGATGATCACCGACGCCAAGGGCAAAGCCTACATGATCGACACCTCGACCAAGAAGGCCCAGGCCGAATGTGAAAAAATGGCGATGTGACCTCGCCGATCCTGCATGCCGACCTCCCCGCCGGCTGGTATGCCGGCGGGCTATTCGCCGGCAGGCAACATTCCCTTGAGCACCGATCCTCGACGGTGCCGGCATAGCGCCGGCCCGCCTCGCGGGTTGATCGCCCGGGCCAGTGTGCTAGGGCGGATGACCATCAAGGGACGGTCATGGCCGGCATATCGCGAAAATACCGCATGCTGCGGCGTTCACACGCCATGTGGGTATCGCGGCGCGTCTGGCAGCCGCGCCTCGTCTTCTGGGCCGGCGCCATCTCGATCGGCCTGATCAGCGTTTTGTTCGCGCTGCTCGCCGACCGCGCGCAGGCCCTGTTTCACGCCGTGACGGGCAATGACGGCGGCTGGCGCTTCTATCTGCCCCTGGTCGTGACGCCGCTCGGTTTCGTCCTTTGCGCCTGGCTTGCGCATTCCTTCTTCCCGGGATCGCAAGGCAGCGGCATTCCGCAGGCGATCGCGGCGCGGCATCTGCGCGACGAGGACGACCGCAGCCACATCCTGTCGCTCAGGCTGGTGGTGGGCAAGATCGCGCTCACCATCGTCGGCCTCGCCTGCGGCGCCTCGATCGGCCGCGAAGGCCCGACGGTGCAGGTCGGCGCTTCACTGATGCTGCAGGCGGCGCGCTGGGGCGGCATGGCGCAGGCGCGCGGGCTGATCCTGGCGGGCTCCGCCGCCGGAATCGCCGCCGCCTTCAACACGCCGCTTGCCGGCATCGTCTTCGCTATCGAGGAAATGGGCCGCGCCTATGAGGCGCGCACCAACGGGCTGGTGCTGACGGCGGTGATCCTGGCCGGCCTCGCCTCGCTCGGGCTGCTCGGCAACTATACCTATTTCGGCGTCGCCAGGGACACGGTCGCCTTCGCCGCCGACTGGCCGCTGGTGCTGGCCTGCGGCATCATAGGCGGCAGTGCCGGCGCGCTGTTCTCGCTCTCGGCGCTGAAGGTCATGCGCCGCATCCGGCGCTGGAACGCGCTGCAGCCGCTGCCGCGCACGCTGGTCGTGGCGGCTGTCTGCGGGCTGGCCGTGGCCGCGATCGGCATCGCTTCGGGCGGTTTGACCTTCGGCACCGGCTACACCCAGGCGCGCGGCGCGATCGAAGGCGCGCCGCTGCCGGCCTTGTTCTTCGTCGAGAAATTCGCCGCCGGCCTTTTGTCGATGGTGTCGGGCATTCCGGGCGGCATCTTCGCGCCGTCGCTGGCGGTGGGCGCGGGGCTGGGCAGCACGCTCGGCCTGATCTTCGGCGCGGCCACGGGAACCGCGGCGCTGCTTGGCATGGCCGGCTATTTCGCCGGCGTGGTGCAGGCGCCGATGACCGCCTTCGTCATCATCCTCGAAATGACCGGCAACCACGACAATGTGATCGCGCTGATGTGCGCGGCGGTGCTGGGCTACGGTACGGCGAGGCTCGTCTCAAACGAGCCGCTCTACCACGCGCTGTCGCGCGTCTTCATCGCCGAGGCAATCCGGCGGCGGCGCGCGGAGACGGAGCCCGCGCGAGGCTGAAACGCGCCGTCCAAAACAAAAGGCCGGACTTGATGCCCGGCCTTGCGCAGGACTCAGATGCCGTTTGGCTTATTTACACTTGGCGATGGAGGACAGCGCGGCCGAGATGCCCTTCAGCGAGAAGACGTAGGAGGTGGGGTTGCCGCGGCCGGACTTGGCCTGCACCTTCATGTCGGTGCCGGTCTTCATGGCGGCGATCAGCACCGGCTCTTCGGCGGCGTTCTCGACCCAGGCCGACTTGCCGCGGGTGAACATCGAGAAGGACTTCTTGTCGATGGTGACGGTGGCCTTCGAGCCTTCCTGGAAGTTGTAGCCGGCGATGAACTGCGGCTCGTAGGAGACCTGCTGCCCCGGACGCTGGCTGACGAAGAAGAACATGTCGCCATGATCGAGCGACGGGGGCTGCTTGTCGGTGGGCACGGTCAGCACATAGCAGACCTTGCCGGCCTTCGACTGATAGCTGTAGGTGCCCCACGCATTGTGCTGGCCGATCTTCGTCGCCTGCTGCGCCAGCGCCGGCGCGGCGAAGGCGGCCACCAGGACCAGGCTGGAAACTGTAGCAATCAATCCGCGCATCGTTCTTCCCGTATTCCAAATGGTGCGGAGGCGGGCCGCATGGCGTCCTGCCGTCGCCTCATTTTGATTTAATCAGGGTTACCAAACGGTGAATTGTCCTCAAGAAAAGGAACTCACCCCAGGAAACCGCCCGCCCAAAGCACATCACGCCGAAGGGTTCGAGCGACGTGCTTTGGTTTCTTTTTTTGTGCATGTCGTCATCCCAAAACCGCTACGCACTTTTTGGGCGACATGCAGTCGCGCCGTCCCTGTCGATTGAGGCGGCCGCGACGTCCCGGCGCGGAGTTGGAGGCCACGAAAACGGCAAGAGTTTGTCTTTTCGCACGCGCTGATTTGCGGGCCTGAAACGAACCGCTGTCACATTTTGTCGGCCAGCGCGTCCCTGGCGGCCTGCCTGTGGGCAGGGGTGATATGCGCGCTGACGGCGGCGATCGCGGCGGTCAGCACGGCAAGGTCGTCGGTGTAGCCGAGGCCGACGACGAAATCGGGGATGAAATCGAACGGCAGGACGAAATAGCCGAGCGCGCCAAACAGGGTGGCCTTGGCGCGCAGCGGCGTGTCCTTGTCCATCGCGCAATAATAGGCGGCGACAACCTCGTCCATGAACGGAATTTGCCGCGCCGCCTTCTTGGCGGTGCGCCAGAATTTCTCGCGGACTTCGCCCTCGCCGGCAAGCTTGTCGCCGAAGCCGAAGAAATCGAAACCGGGTTGTTGCGCCATCAATTCGCTCCTGGCAGTCGCGCGCATCATTGCGCGCCGGCCCGCCGCGGGAAAATGTGGTGAAAGCGGTGGGCTGCTGCAAGAGTTCGGCGGTCAATCGCCTGGAAAATCGGAAAACGGCGATGCTGGCAGCGGGGAAGCTGAGTTGGCAACCGCTTACGTCGGAGATTGGCCGGAATGTGCTTCCCATCGTCATTCTATGGCGGAGCAAGGAGCGAAGCGACGCGCGCAGACCATAGAATCCATGCCATTACTTTCGAGAGCTGCAACCGCGCAGAATTCTGCTCCGCTGCATTCCTCGGCCAAGGTCACGGAATGGATCCTCGGGTCTGCGCGCCGCTTCGCGTCGCTCCGCCCGTGGATGACGAAGTTCGCAAGCTTCGGCCAACCGCGAACGTTCGCAACGCCTGCACCGACGCGACGCCCGTAGGTCACGGCATGGATTCCAGGGTCTGCGCGCGTCGCTTCGCTTCTTGCTCCGCCCTGGAATGACGAACTCAAACGACCGCCCTTAAAGGCGAGGCTGTGCTACCCGAAATACCGGTTCATCTTCTTCGCAAGCTCGATATCCAGCGCCGTAACGCCGCCCGCGTCATGCGTGTTCAGCGTCACGTCGACGGTCTTGTAGACATTCGACCAGTCCGGGTGATGATCCATCTTTTCGGCGGCCAGCGCCACGCGCGTCATGAAGGCGAAGGCCTCGGAGAAATTCTTGAAGACGAAGCTGCGCTTGATGGACGCGCCGTCGGCGGCGAGCGACCAGCCGCCGAGCTCGGCCAGAGCCGTGGCGATCGCGTCCTTGCTGAGTTTCTCCCTGGTCATGTCGGTTTCCTGTGCTATTCGGGAAAAATGACCCGCACCATAGTGCATGTCGCCCAAAAGTGCGCAGCGGTTTTGGGATGACGACATACATGGAGCAACCGCCACATCGATGAGCGCAAAGCCCATAAAATCCATTCTGTTCGTCTGCCTCGGCAACATCTGCCGGTCACCCTTGGCCGAGGGTGTGCTTGGCGCTGTCCTTACCGATCGCAGAATGGGTCACGATATCGCGCTCGATTCGGCCGGGACCGGCGGCTGGCATGCCGGCGAAGAACCGGACCGGCGCTCGATCGCGGTGGCCGCGAAGCACGGCGTCGACATTTCCGGGCAGAGGGCGCGCAAGGTGCTGCCGGAGGATTTTTCGCGTTTTGACCTGATCCTCGGCATGGACAAGGCGAATGTTCGCGACCTCAAGGCGCTGGCGCCGCCGGCCGTGAGCGACCGCATCCATCTCTATCTGGACTTTGCGACGGGGAAGGCACGCGATGTGCCGGATCCCTATTACGACGGCGCGGAGGCCTTCGCTTCGGTCTACCGCATGATCCGCGAAGCATCGGAGGCGCTGGCGAAGCGGCTCGAGGCCAGCGCTTCGCCGACCAGCGGCCAGGCTTCCTCGACGATGTAAGGCCCGCCGCCGACCGAATCGCGCGACGACATCAACACGAAGCGGCCGACGCGGAATGGCAGCGTCGAAAAATTGCCCCGCGCCGACAGATATTGCGCGACGTCGAGCGGGCTCGCATTGCGCAGCCGCGCCAGCGTCACATGCGGCGTGAATTTGCGTGGATCAGCGGGAAGCCCGAGCCGCTGGCAGATGCGGTCGATCTCGCCCTGCAGCGCCGTCAGGTCCGGCGTGGCCGACACGCCGGCCCACACCGCATGCGGCTTCTTGCCGCCAAAGGCGCCGACGCCGGAGAGCGCCATCTGGAAAGAGGGGCGATCGACCCGATCGAGGGCGTTGGCGATCTCGTCGGCGACATGACCCTCGACATCGCCGATGAAACGCAGCGTCAGATGATAGTTTTCGACGTCGATCCAGCGCGCTCCGGGCAGTCCGCCCCGGAGCAGGGATAAGGAGAGAGCAGCATCACGCGGGATTTCGAGGGCGGTGAAAAGACGTGGCATGTGAAGCCTCCTGTCCTCGAATCGAACTCTCGCCCCTAGCGAATCATCGATATAAGCGCGGGGCAAGCGGTTTGTTGTCCACAATGTTTCCCCAGCGGAAAGCGTGGCATTCCGGCCTCACGACCCTCCCCCCTTTATGACGGCCCCCCATTGGCGGCGATCGCCTTCTCGACCACGGGAAGGATGCGCTCGACCATGGCGTCGACCCCCTTGGGATTGGGGTGCAGGCCGTCCTCCAGCTGCAGATCCGGGTGACCGGCGACGCCGTCGAGGAAGAACGGATAGAGCGGAACGCCGTATTTTTCGGCGAGCCGCGGATAGATGGCGTCGAAGGCCCTCTGATAGTCGGCGCCGAGATTGGGTGCGGCGCGCATGCCAGCCAGAAGCGCGGGAATCTTGCGTTGCTTCAGCTTGCCGAGCATGGCGTCGAGGTTCTTCTCGGCGATCTCGGGCGAAACGCCGCGCAGCATGTCGTTGGCGCCGAGCTCGAGGATCACCAGCCTTGTGCCGTCCGGCACCGACCAGTCGAGCCGCGCCAGCCCGCCGCTCGAGGTGTCGCCCGACACGCCGGCATTGGCGACGGTGACGTCGAGGCCTTTTGCTTTCAAGGCAGCCTGCAGCCTGTCGGTAAAACCCTGGCCCGGGCCGAGGCTGTAGCCCGCCATCAGGCTGTCGCCGAAGCCGACGATGGTGAAGGTGGCGGCGCGCGCCGCCGAGATGGCGCCGCAAAGAGCGAGGAAAAGGATGAGGGCTGCGGCAAAACGGTGTTTGAAAGCCATGCGGCGAGCCCCATATGACCGGAACAATCCAAGGGAGGAGACACGGGCCGTCTCCTTTTTCCACATATAGGGCGCTTTCATTGTGACAGAAGCCGTCATCGCGCTGAGGGACGTATCGCTGACGCTCGGCGAGGGCGCGTCCTTGGTCCATGTGCTGAAGGGCGTGAGCCTCGATGTGGCGGCCGGCGAAGCCACCGGCATCGTCGGGCCGTCGGGCTCCGGCAAGTCCACTTTGCTCATGGTACTTGCCGGCCTGGAAAGGGTCGATTCGGGAACGGTACGAATTGCCGGCGAGCTCATCAACGACAAAAGCGAGGACGAGGTCGCATCGTTTCGTGGGCGAAACATTGGCATTGTCTTCCAGTCCTTCCATCTCATTCCCAACATGACGGCGCTCGAGAACGTCGCGGTGCCGCTCGAGCTTGCCGGCCATGCTGACCCGTTCGGCGTTGCCGCGCGCGAGCTCGCCGCCGTCGGCCTGAGCGACCGTGTGACGCACTATCCGGGCGAGCTCTCCGGCGGCGAGCAGCAGCGCGTGGCGATCGCCCGGGCGCTGGCGCCGACGCCGCGCATCCTCATCGCCGACGAGCCGACGGGCAATCTCGACCAGGCCACGGGAAAGCAGATCGCCGACCTTCTGTTCGCCAAGGCGGCGGAGCGCGGCATGACGCTGGTGCTGGTCACACATGATCCAGTGCTTGCCGCGCGTTGCGCGCGCCAGGTCTCGATGCGCTCAGGGCGGATCGAGGATACGCCGAAGCCAGTGAAGGTGCCGGCCTGATGCGGACATTGAAGCTCGCCATCCGCTTCTCTTTGCGCGAGATGCGCGGCGGCCTGTCCGGCTTCATGATCTTCCTTGCCTGCATCGCGCTCGGCGTCGCGGCGATCGGCGGCGTCAATTCGGTGGCGCAGGCGATCAGCGCCGGCGTCGCCGATCAGGGCCAGACGCTGCTTGGCGGCGATCTGCGCTTCCAGGTCAACCAGCGCAGCGCTTCGGACGCCGAGCTCGGTTTCATCAGGAGTCTCGGCACCGTCTCGCAGACTTCCGGCATGCGCTCGATGGCGCGGCTGGAGGACGGCTCCGACCAGGCGCTGGTCGAGGCAAAGGCCGTCGACGACGCCTATCCGCTCTACGGCGCGCTGGAAACCGATCCGGCGCTGCCGAGAGAGCAATTGTTCGGCGAAAGGTCCGGCGTGTTCGGCGCCGCTGCGCCCGACCTGTTGTTCGACCGGCTCAACCTTCATATCGGCGACAGGCTGAAGCTCGGCAGCGCCGTTTTCGAGCTGCGGGCCAGGCTGGTCAGCGAGCCGGATGCGGTGTCGGACGGTTTTGGCTTCGCGCCGCGGCTGATGATCTCGCGCGTGGGCCTGGGGGCATCCGGCCTGGTGCAGCCGGGCAGCCTGGTCGAGAACGCCTATAAGGTGAGGCTGCCCGACGGCACGTCCGAGGCGCGGATCAAGGACATCCAGGCCGAAGCCGCGAAGGATTTCCCGCAGGCCGGCTGGTCGATCCGCACGCGCGGCAATGCGGCCCCCGCGCTCTCCGCCAACATCGAGCGCTTCTCGCAGTTCCTGACCCTGGTCGGGCTGACGGCGCTGGTGGTCGGCGGCGTCGGCGTGGCGAACGCCGTGCGCGCTTATCTCGACGGCAAGCGCGGCGTCATCGCCACCTTCAAGAGCCTCGGCGCCTCGGGCGGCTTCGTCTTCACCGTCTATCTCGTGCAGATCCTGTTGATCTCGGGCCTTGGCATCGTGCTCGGGCTGATCCTGGGCGCGGCGATGCCCTTCGTGGCGAGCGCGCTCCTGCAGTCGGTGATCCCGGTGCCGGCGGAAGGCGGCCTCTACCCCGGCCCGCTTGCCATGGCCGCGCTCTTCGGCCTTCTGGTGACGCTGGCCTTCGCGCTCTTGCCGCTCGGCCGCGCTCGCGACGTGCCGGCAACCGCGCTGTTCCGCGAAATGGGATTCGAGAGCCGAGGCCTGCCGCGCCTGCCCTATACGGGCGCAGCACTTGCAATCGTCGTCGCGCTGGCGGCGCTGGCGATCCTTTCGGCCAACGACACCCGCATCGCCTCGATCTTCGTCGGCGCCACAGTCTTTGCCTTCCTGGTGCTGCGGCTGGTGGCGGTGCTGGTGCAGTGGGCGGCGAAAAAGAGCCCGCGCGTGCGTTTCGTGTCGCTGCGGCTGGCGCTCGGCAACATCCACCGTCCCGGCGCGCTGACGCCTTCGGTGGTGCTGTCGCTCGGACTTGGGCTGACGCTTCTGGTGACGCTTGCGCTGATCGACGGGAATCTCAGGCGGCAAATCTCCGGCAGCCTGCCGGAACGGGCGCCGAACTTCTTCTTCGTCGACATCCAGAGCAGCGACGTCGATGCCTTCGCCGGTCTCGTCGGCAAGGAGGCGCCGCGAGGAACGCTGGTCAAGGTGCCGATGCTGCGCGGGCGCATCATGGCGCTCAATGGCGTCGACGTCGACAAGGTGAAGATCCCGGCCGATGGCGCCTGGGTGCTGCGCGGCGACCGCGGCCTGACTTATGACGCGAAACAGCCGGAAAATGCGACGCTGACCGAAGGCACGTGGTGGCCGCAGGATTATTCCGGCGAGCCGCTGGTCTCGTTCTCGGCCGAGGAGGGCAAGGCGATCGGGCTGAAGCTCGGCGACACCGTGACCGTCAATGTGCTCGGCCGCAACGTGACGGCGAAGATTGCCAATTTCCGTCAGGTGCAATGGGAGACGATGGGCATCAACTTCGTCATGGATTTCTCGCCCAACACCTTTGCCGGGGCGCCGCATGGCTGGCTGGCGACACTGGTCGACAAACAGGCCACCGCGGCCGACGACGCAAGGCTGCTTAACGCCGTCACCCGCGCGTTTCCGGCGGTGACGACGGTGCGCGTCAAGGACGCGCTCGACATCGTCAACCGGCTGGTCGCGCAATTGGGCACAGCGATCCGCGCCGCCGCGGGCGTGGCGCTGATCGCCTCGGTGCTGGTGCTCTCCGGCGCCTTGGCCGCCGGCAACCGGGCGCGCATCCACGACGCGGTGGTGCTGAAGACGCTCGGCGCGACGCGCAGGACGCTGATCGCCGCCTTCTCGCTGGAATATGTGCTGATCGGGCTTGCGACCGCGCTGTTCGCGCTTGCCGCCGGCGGCATCGCCGCCTGGTTCGTGGTCGCGCATATCATGACGCTGCCGTCGCATTTCATGCCGGAGGTCGCGGTGGCGACGATCCTGGTCTCGCTGACGGTCACCGTCGGCATCGGCCTCGCCGGCACCTGGCGGGTGCTCGGCCACAAGGCGGCGCCGGTGCTGCGCAACCTCTGACGGCGGGCTTCCGGCGCCCCGCCCGGTTAAATCTTTGTAAGAATGCCGGCTGGAGCGCCCGAAAAGAGGCCTTTTGCCTTCTCACAAAGCGTTACGCCCCGTTACCGTCTTGTTCTTGACGTCAAGAACCATCATATTTCGCGCTAGGCATGCTGGAGCTCCGCCAGCGGCGCCTGGCCCCTGGGGTCTCTCCGAGAGGGCCTGTCACCGGACGGGGCAGAAGCAACAGAGGATTTCCAATGGCTGATCCCATTCGCAACTACCAGACGTCCGCCGCCCCCGGCGCGCGCGTCGATATCGATCAGGGCCTGCGCGCCTATATGATCAAAGTCTACAACCTCATGGGGCTTGGCCTGCTCATTACCGGCCTTGCCGCCTGGGGCGCCTTCCACCTCGCCGTCACCGGCGATGGCCAGCTGACCGCTTTCGGCCAGCTCATCTATGCAAGCGCGTTCCGCTGGGTCGTGATCCTGGCGCCGCTCGCGGCCGTGATGTTCCTGTCGTTCCGCATCCAGTCGATGAGCGTAGGGGCGGCGCAGACCACGTTCTGGGTCTATGCCGGCCTTGTCGGCCTGTCGCTGTCGACGGTCTTCCTCGTCTACACCGGCACGAGCATCACCCAGACCTTCTTCGCCACGGCCGCGGCCTTCGGCGGCCTGTCGCTCTACGGCTACACCACCAGGCGCGACCTGTCGGCGTTCGGCTCGTTCCTGATCATGGGCGTGATCGGCCTGCTGATCGCGATGCTGATCAACATCTTCCTGCAGTCGTCGGCGCTTGGCTTCGCGATCTCGGCGATCGGCGTGCTGGTGTTCGCCGGCCTCACCGCCTATGACACGCAGAAGATCAAGGAGATGTATTTCGAGGGCGACGTCGCCGACGTGGCCGGCCGCAAGGCGATCATGGGCGCGCTGCGCCTCTATCTCGACTTCATCAACCTGTTCATGTTCCTGCTGCAGTTCATGGGCGACCGCCGCTAAGGGCAGCTGCCCGGTCTCAGTGGACCATAGACTTTGCGAAGGGCGGCCCAACGGCCGCCCTTTCTTTTTGCGCAGTCCTTTGCTGTTATCGAGGCAGGAAAGAGAGCTGCACAAATTATGAGCACTATTGCGATCAGGGCCGCCGTCCCGGCCGACCTCGACCGAATCACGGAAATCTATGCCGATGCGGTCGCGCATGGCACGGCGAGCTACGAGCTGGAGCCGCCCAGCCGTGCCGAAATGGGCAACCGGTTCGACAGCCTGGCATCGGGCGGCTTCCCCTATCTGGTGGCGGAGAAGGACGGCGCCGTGCTCGGCTATGCCTATGCCGGGCCGTTCCGGCCGCGCCCCGCCTACCGATTCGTCATCGAGGATTCGGTCTATGTCGCGCCCGAGGCGAAGGGGCAAGGCGTGGGCTCGCTGCTGATGCAGGCCTTGATCGAGACGGCGCGCGCGGCGGGCTTCCGCCAGATCATCGCGGTGATCGGCGACGGCCACGCGGACAGCGCTTCGGTGCGGCTGCACGAGAAGCTCGGCTTCCGCCATTCCGGTCGCCTGGAAGGATCGGGCTACAAACACGGGCGCTGGCTGGACACGGTGTTCATGCAGCTTTCGCTGAATGGTGGCGCGTCGCTGCCGCCGGACCGCAATTCGCTGCCCGAACGGAAGTTTCGCGGGGAATGGAACTGAGGAATTGGGGAACTGAAGAAAAACATTCAGAGCCGACTGGGTCGCCTCCTTCCTTTTTTCTCCAGTTCCTCAATTCTTCAGTTCTTCAATTCCTCTTTCCGGACTACGCTTCGACAACCTTCAGCTTCGCATCGAAAACCCCGAGCACGCGGCCGAGTTCCTGGCCGCGCTTCAGGATGCGGCCACCGGCGGCGATGACGGCGAAAGCGCCTTGGCGGCGCGCCAGCCTGGGGTCCTTGACGATCTGGAACAGCGGCACTTCGCTGGCCCGGCGGAAGACGGAAAAGACAGCGCGATCAGTGAGGTGGTCGATCGCGTAGTCGCGCCATTCATTGGCCGCCACCATGCGTCCGTAAAGCCTCAGGATCTGGTCGAGCTCGCGCCGGTCAAACCGCACCGGCTGGTCGAGGCGTGCGTTGCGCGCCTCGTGCAACGGGATCAATATTCCGGATGCTTCCCCATCCTCCGTCCCGCTGCTGTGATCGGTCATGCCTCGATCCTTCGATTGAATCATGCGCCGGCCAAGGTTCGCGCTTTCACGATGGAATTGCAAGGGCGCGGTCGAATTGCAAGGGCCGGGCAAGCACGCGCGCGGTCACGCGGTTTCCCAAACGTCCAGTCACGTTTGCGAAACACATGTTGGAATTGGTGATGCTTCGCCACAATCTCGCCACAAATAATCCGCGCTCATGCCCCAATGTCCGACGAATTTACCGGCGTTGCCTGAGACGGTTCGGTCCGGCACCGGCTCGTAAACCCCAAGCCCCCCGCCCACGGGTCAGCGTCGGATCGAACCAACCTCGGTTTTTCCTTGGAAAAATCAGGTGCGACGATCCCAAAACCTGAATGACCGGCGTCAGAAGCAAGCTGACGCCGGTTTTTTATTGCGTGGATTTTCCCTTCTCCCCTTGTGGGAGAAGGTGGATCGGCGCGTAGCGCCGAGACGGATGAGGGGGTGTTCCAGCGGAGTGAGACGTGGGTGTTCACTGGAACACCCCTCATCCGTCGCCTTCGGCGACACCTTCTCCCACAGGGGAGAAGGAAGAAGGCGCTAAAGCCGATCCGGCTTGCGGATGAAGGCGGCGCCGAGGATCGGCCCGGGCATGCCGTCCTTGCCGACCGACTGCAGCAGCACCGCGCAGCCGCCCTTCTTGGCGATCTCGGTCATCGGCAATTCGTAGCGCTGCGCCTTGCCGTGCCACATGCCGGCGGTCTGGATGTCGGAAACGGCGTTCCAGTAGGTCAGGCTGCGGCCGCTGTTCTCGCCCTGGCCGATCTTCACCATCTGCGGCGGATTGAAATAGACGATCACCACATGCGCGTCGGCCGGGCCGTTGCCGGCATCGCCCGCGTCGATCATGACACGATCGCTGGTGCGGCTCACCTTGACGGCGACACGCATGCCCTCGCCGGTCCTGTCCATGCGCGCCAGGGCGCCGTCGACATCCTTGCGGCTGGCGCCGTTGACGTGGCTGCGGCCATTGATGACGGCTTGCGGCGTGTAGACCGAGCGGTTGCCGAAGGCGCGCATATAGTCATACTGGCGCTCGGTGTTCTCCTTGGTGCTCAGCGTGTCCTGCCAACCGAGATAGTCCCAGTAATTGACGTGGTAGGCGAGCGCGACGATGTCGTCCTTGCCGGCGAGCTCAGCGAAGAACTCGTCGGCCGGCGGACAGGAACTGCAGCCCTGGCTGGTGAACAATTCGACCACGCCCAAGGGCTTGTCGGCTTGAGGCTTGCCGGTCGCGGCCTTCTCGGGTTCGGCTGCCAGGGCCACGCCGCCCAACGCCGTAAGGGCCAGCGCTACTGCCGCAAGCCGCAATCGTCCTTGAAATGCCATGACTTTTCCAATTCCCGCCGGTGACGCCGGCCTTGTTCTGATTGCTAAAATATGTGGCAGAAGCGCCAGTCAACGGGAAGTCACGTTGCAGTGAAATTTTGCTGTTGCAACCGCAGGTAAGGCCGCAATAGGAGAGGCCATTGCATTTCAAGGCGCGGTTCGATTCGGGAGCAGCAACCCTCACCGTGTGGCAAACTCTCCTGACCCCCGTCGATCTCTATTGCGAACGGACGGGTCCTGGACTTTGGGCCGAGCCGGCTAATGCTTTGACCAACCTGGCTTTCATTGCCGCGGGACTTTGGGGTGCCCAGCAGGTGCGGCGACACAAGGCCGGCATCTTCGCCGAAGTGCTGGCCTGGTGGGTGGTGGCGATCGGCATCGGCTCGACCTTGTTCCACACCTTCGCCAGCAAAGGCACGATCTGGCCCGACATCCTGCCGATCGCCGGCTTCACGCTCGCCTACACGCTGTTCAACCTGAGGCGTTTCCTCGGCATGGACTGGGGCAAGGCGATCCTCGTCTTCGTCGCCTTCTATGTCGTGGCTGGCCTGATCGCCTATGCCGTGCCGGACTGGCTGCGCCAGGCCTCGAACGGCACCACGGGCTACCTGCCGCCCTTCCTGGCGCTCGCCTTCTTCGGGGCGTGGGTGGCGGCCATCGGCAACCGGGCCGGCTGGTACAATCTGACCGGATCGGCGAT
The DNA here is from genome assembly GCF_057784215.1 of Mesorhizobium sp. CNPSo 4661. Classification (NCBI taxonomy): domain Bacteria; kingdom Pseudomonadati; phylum Pseudomonadota; class Alphaproteobacteria; order Hyphomicrobiales; family Phyllobacteriaceae; genus Mesorhizobium; species Mesorhizobium sp. CNPSo 4661. The sequence goes on from NZ_JBWGIO010000013.1 coordinate 86,168, forward strand.
CTTCGTCGTCTCGGTGATCTGCCGCATGATCGATCCGCTGGTCTGCCCGAGCTTTCCGCTTGGCACGCACTTCCTCTGGCACATCTTCAACGGGCTGATGCTGGCCGTGCTGCTGGCGGCGACGGCGCGGTTCGGGAAAGCTAAGGGAGTAGGGGAGTAAGGGAGTAGGGGAGTAGGGGGAAGAAGACTGCGGCAGGGTGACTTTTCCCTACTGCCCTATTCCCTTACTCCCCTACTCCCTTACTGCTGCTAAGCAGCCAAATCGCGCAGCACGTATTGCAGGATGCCGCCGTTCTTGAAGTAGTCGAGCTCATCCAGCGTATCGATGCGGCAGACGATCGGCACGTTCTTCACCGTGTCGTCGCCATAGGTGACCTTGGCCACCATCTTCTGGCGCGGCTTGATGGCGTCCAGGCCGTCGATCTCGACCAGCTCGTCGCCCTTCAAATTGAGCGAGGCCCATGAGGTGCCGTCCTCGAAGACGAACGGGATGACGCCCATGCCGACCAGGTTGGAGCGATGGATGCGCTCGAAGGACTGGGCGATGACCGCGCGAACGCCGAGCAGGTTGGTGCCCTTGGCCGCCCAGTCGCGCGACGAGCCGTTGCCGTATTCGACGCCGGCGAAGATCACCAGCGGCACGCCATCCCGCTTGTATTCCATCGCCGCGTCGTAGATCGACATCTCCTCCTTCGAGGGATAGTGGATCGTGTAGCCGCCCTCGCGACCGTTCTCGCCCAGCATGTGGTTGCGGATGCGGATGTTGGCGAAGGTGCCGCGCATCATCACCTCGTGATTGCCGCGCCGCGTGCCATACTGGTTGAAGTCGGCGACGCCGACGCCATGCTCGGTGAGATACTTGCCGGCGGGCGATGCAGCCTTGATCGAACCCGCCGGCGAGATGTGGTCGGTGGTGATCTTGTCGCCGAAGAGACCCAGAACGCGCGCGCCCTTGATGTCTCCGACCTTGCCGAAGGAGCGGCCCATGCCGGCGAAATAGGGCGGGTTCTGCACATAGGTCGAGTGGTCGTCCCAGGCATAGGTCTGGCCTTCCGGCGCCTTGACCTTCTGCCAGTAGGCGTCGCCCTTGAAGACGTCGGCATATTTGCGGGCGAACAGCTCGCGGGTGACGTTCTTCTCGATGAACTCCTGGATCTCGGCCGAGGTCGGCCAGATGTCCTTGAGATAGACCGGCTTGCCGTCGCTGCCCTCGCCGAGCGGCTCGGTGGTCAGGTCCCTGGTGACGGTGCCGGCCAGCGCGTGCGCGACCACCAGCGGCGGCGAGGCGAGGTAGTTCGCCTGCACGTCCGGAGAGACGCGGCCTTCGAAGTTGCGGTTGCCGGACAAGACCGCGGCGGCGATCAGGCCCTTGTCGTTGATGGTCTTCGAGATCGGCGCCGGCAGCGGGCCGGAATTGCCGATGCAGGTGGTGCAGCCGAAGCCGACCAGGTTGAAGCCGATCTGGTCGAGCTCCTTCTGCAGGCCGGACTTCTCGAGATATTCGGCCACCACCTGGCTGCCGGGGGCGAGCGAGGTTTTCACCCACGGCTTCTGCTTCAGGCCACGGCGGTTGGCGTTGCGGGCGAGCAGCCCTGCGCCGATCAGCACGCTCGGGTTGGAGGTGTTGGTGCACGACGTGATGGCGGCGATGACGACGTCGCCATGGCCGAGATCGTGGTCGGTGCCTTCGACAGCGTAGCGTTTCGAGATCTCGGCGGCCTTCTTGTATTCGGTCTCCATCGCCTTGGCGAAGCCGGCGGGGATGCCTTCCAGAGGAACGCGGCCCTCGGGGCGCTTCGGGCCGGCCATGGACGGCACGACGTCGCCGAGGTCGAGCTCGAGCAGGTCGGTGAAGACCGGATCGGCGGAGCCCGTGTCGCGCCACATGCCTTGCGCCTTCGAATAGGCCTCGACCAGCGCGATGCGGTTCTCCTCGCGGCCGGACATGGTCAGGTAGCGGATGGTTTCCGAGTCGACCGGGAAGAAGCCGCAGGTGGCGCCATATTCCGGCGCCATGTTGCCGATGGTGGCGCGGTCGGCCAACGTCATGTTGGAGAGGCCGGGGCCGAAGAACTCGACGAACTTGCCGACGACGCCCTTCTTGCGCAGCATCTGGGTGACCGTGAGCACCAGGTCGGTGGCGGTGACGCCTTCCTTGAGCTTCCCGGTGAGGCGGAAGCCGATGACTTCGGGCAAAAGCATGGAGACCGGCTGGCCGAGCATCGCGGCCTCGGCCTCGATGCCGCCGACGCCCCAGCCGAGCACGCCAAGACCGTTGATCATGGTGGTGTGCGAATCGGTGCCGACGCAGGTGTCCGGATACGCGGTGGTCTCGCCGTCCTCGCTATTGGTCCACACCACCTGTCCCAGATATTCGAGGTTGACCTGGTGGCAGATGCCGGTGCCGGGCGGCACGACGCGGAAGTTGCGGAAGGCCTGCTGGCCCCATTTCAGGAACTTGTAGCGTTCCTCGTTGCGCTCATATTCGAGCTCGACATTGCGGGCGAAGGCCATCGGCGTGCCGAACTCGTCGACGATGACGGAGTGGTCGATGACGAGGTCGACCGGCACCAGCGGGTTGATCTTCTCCGGGTCGCCGCCGAGCGCCTTGATGCCGTCGCGCATCGCCGCCAGGTCGACCACCGCCGGAACGCCGGTGAAATCCTGCATCAAGACGCGAGCCGGGCGATAGGCGATCTCGACGCCGGCGGTGCCCTTGTCGGTCAGCCAGGCGGCCACGGCCTGGATCGATTCCTTGGTGACCGAGCGGCCGTCCTCGTTACGCAGCAGGTTCTCCAGCAGCACCTTCATCGAATAAGGCAGCTGGGCGATGCCGGTGAGGCCGTTCTTCTCGGCCTCGACGAGGTTGAAGTAAACATAGTCCGCGCCACCCACGGTCAGGGTGCGGCGGCAATTGAAGCTGTCGAGGGATTTTGACACGTGCGATCCGTCCTTGTCTGTTCAGCCTGAAAGGGAACGGACGCCGATGGCATGCAATCACGCGCAAAGGTGCGGGTACGGCCATTTCCGCTGTCCGCTCCCAAGCAACCCGAGCCGTTCAAGGCGGCGCGTGCGCTGGTTCGGCGCAAATTCTGTTCCCGCGCCGACCGCTGGCACGGATGAACCGCATATAGAGAATTTCCTTGAATAGTTCTAGACAGTCGAAAGGCAAATTTGTGCGATGCGGCGGCGGCCGCGAAACGGTGCTTTCGGGACGGGCAAAGAATGCGGCTGATCGCCGAAAATCTGGGCGGCGAGCGCGGCGGCGAGACGGTTTTTTCCAACATCGGCTTCGCGCTCGACAAGGGCGAGGCGCTTATCGTCACCGGTCCGAACGGGTCGGGCAAATCGACGCTGCTGAGGGTAGTCGCCGGCCTGCTGCCAGCCGCCGCGGGCAAAGTGCTTGTCGAAGGTGGCGGCGAGGCTTTCCCGACCGTCGCCTCGGCCTCGCATTACCTTGGTCATCTCAACGCGATGAAGACGGCGCTCAGCGTCGAGGAGAATCTCGGCTTCTGGCGCGCGTTTCAGGGCGAGCCCGGACTGGGGGTCGAGGAGGCGCTGGAGACGGTGGCGCTCGGCGGGCTCGGCCATCTGCCCTTCGGCTATCTGTCGACCGGGCAGAGACGACGGGCTTCGATCGCCAAGCTTCTGGTCAGTCGGCGGCCGGTCTGGCTGCTCGACGAGCCGACGGCGGGGCTGGACAAGGCCTCGGAGGAGCGGTTCGCGGGGCTGATGCGGGGGCATCTCGGCGAAGGTGGGATTCTGGTCGCAGCCACGCATCTGCCGTTGGGGTTGGAAGGGGCGAAGGTGTTGGGGATGGGGGAGACCGTTTGATGGTGGCGCGAGGCACCCCCCTCTGCCCTGCCGGGCATCTCCCCCGCAAGGGGGGAGATTGGCAGCTTCGGCGCCGGCATCTCCTTTTCGACGTTGGTGATTGGCGAAAACCTACGCGATATTCGATCTCCCCCCTTGCGGGGGAGATGGCCGGCAGGCCAGAGGGGGGTGTGAAGGAACGCGACGTTCGCAAAGAGGGCGATCGTGCCAGAGAGGCGCTTCGCCAATGCTAGCTCTCTTCCTGCGCGACATTCGCCTCTCCATCCGCGCCGGCGGCGGGGCGCTGATCGGCGTCATCTTCTTCCTCGCGGTCATCGTCACCATCCCGTTCGGCGTCGGCCCCGATCTCAATCTCCTGTCGCGCATCGGCCCGGCGATCCTGTGGATCGCCGCATTGCTCGCCTGCCTGCTCGGGCTCGATCGCCTCTTCCAGGCCGATCGCGAGGACGGCTCGCTCGACCTGCTGGTGTTGAACGGCGACCGTCATATGCTGGCGCTGACGGTGCTGACGAAATGCCTGGCGCACTGGGCGGGCAGCGTGCTGCCGCTGGTGGTCGCGGCTCCCTTGCTCGGCCTGTTCATGAACATGGAGCCGCTGGGCATCGGCGCCACGGCGCTCACCCTTCTCATCGGCACGCCGGCCATCACTTTCATCGGCGCCGCGGGGGCTGCCGTGGCGGTGGCGCTGCCGCGCGGCGGATTGCTGATTTCGGTGCTGGTGCTGCCCTTGACCATCCCGGTGCTGATCTTCGGTGTTTCGGCAAGCTATGGCGCCGTCGCCGATCCGGCGCCGTTCCTGCAGCCTTTCCTCATTCTCGCCGCGCTGACGCTGTTTCTTGCGGTGATTGGCCCCTTGGCGGCGGCATTGGCGTTGCGGCACGGGACGGATTGAGACGACGAAGACGTTGTTTTTCACTGCGGCACCGCGACAAATTGCGGGGCGGGCGCGCTGGGGGTAGAGCAATTCCATGAAAGTGCGGGCGATTTCCCGCGCGCAATTGCGCAAAGACAAGGAAATACGGCGGATCGCTGTCTCAGTGGAGACGGTGAAACGCTCCAGGGGAAGACATGATCGCAACGATTGGCATGACGGATAGTGGGGTGCGGCCGACATGAGCGCTCACGCCCTGTTCGTCACCGCCGCCTATGCCATCACGGCCGTCGTGCTCGCCGGGCTGATCGGCTGGATCCTGCTCGACCAGCGGGGGCGCAAACGTGAGCTCGCGGCGCTGGAGGCGGCCGGCGTGCGGCGGCGCTCCGACAAATCCGGGGCGGCAAAACCGTGAACAGCGAGACCGAAGCTTCGGCGCCGCGCCGCCGCTTGTTCGTGCTTTTGCCGCTGCTGGTGTTCCTGGGACTGGCGGGGCTGTTCCTGTCGCAGTTGCTTTCGGGCCGCGACACCTCGGAAATCCCCTCGGCGCTGATCGGGCTGCCGGCGCCGCAGACCAGCCTGCCGCCGCTCGAAGGGATGAGCCTGCCGGGGCTTGAGTCAAAAGACTTTGCCGGCAAGGTGACGCTGGTCAACGTGTTCGCATCCTGGTGCGCGCCGTGCCGGGAAGAGCACCCGGTGCTGCTCGGCCTGTCGCAGGACAAGCGCTTCACGCTTGCCGCGCTGAACTACAAGGACCAGCCGGAAAACGCCCGCCGCTTCCTTGGCGATCTCGGCAATCCCTATCAGGCGATCGGCGTCGATCCGGCCGGGCGCGCGGCGATCGACTGGGGCGTCTATGGCGTGCCGGAGACCTTCGTCATCGGCAAGGACGGCAAGATCGCCTACAAGCATGTCGGGCCGCTGACGCCGGAATCGGCGCGGGACCTGCTGCTGCCGCAGATCGAGAAAGCGCTGGCGGCGCCGGGTTGAGGCGCCCCCAGGTCAAGACGAATCCTTGCGTCGTCATTCTAGGGCGAAGCAAGGAGCGAAGCGACGCGGCGCAGACCCTAGAATCCATTCCGTGACGCTGATCGTGGAGCACGGCGGTCTAGAATTGGCGCTTGTGCAGCGCGCGTTCCGCATCGCTGCGACGCTCGAAAGTCACGGAATGGATTCTCGGGTCAAGCCCGAGAATGACGAAGTGGCCGGGCGATCGGCCTGCCGCTCAACCGTAGATCTGCTTGTGGACCTGGTAGAGCATCTCGGAACGGTCGGCGCGCAGATCGGCGAGATCGCGGCTGGACAGGTTCTCGATTTCGGCGACGAGGCGGTTGTAGTGGCGGCGCTTGGCCATGCTGGCGCGGGCGCGGGAGACAAAATTGTCGAACATGACAGGGTTCCTTCTATGCCGCGTACACGCGGCCGGTGTTTCCTCCCTGACGATTGCAATGATGACATAGGAATGGTGCGTTGCAAAAGAAAGATGTTGCAATGCACCATTGCAACCAGCGCATAGCCAGTTAATCGCGGGCTAACAGGCTATGCGTCCGGCGCGGCATCTCATGACCGGCCCGCTTCACGCAGTTCTCATCCGTTTTGTCATACAAATCCTGGCCTGCCGTCTTGCCAGATCGCCTTCGGGCTGGCTTGATTTGCCCGTCACATGAATGCCGGGAGGAGAATGCATGGCGGCCGCAGACTATTACGAAGTTCTCGATCCGCGCTTCGCGCGCCTTTTCAACGGCAGCGCGCAGGTGGAAAAGCTGTTCACCGGCTGCCGCTGGGCGGAAGGGCCGGCCTGGTTCGCCGCCGGCCGCTATGTCGTCTGGTCGGACATCCCGAACAATCGGATGCTGCGCTATGACGAGACCGACGGAAGCGTCAGCGTGTTCCGGCAGCCGTCCGGCAACTCCAACGGCAACACGGTCGACCGGCAGGGCCGGCTGGTGACCTGCGAGCATTCCGGCCGCCGCGTCAGCCGCACCGAATTCGACGGCTCTATCACCACCATCGCAGAGAAGTGGAAGGGCAAGCGGCTGAACTCGCCCAACGATGTGGTCGTACGCTCCGACGGTTCGATCTGGTTCACCGATCCGAGCTACGGCATCGACACCGACTATGAGGGCGACAAGGCCGAAAGCGAGATCGGCGCCTGCAACGTCTATCGCGTCGATCCGGAGACAGGCGATGTCGAGGCCGTCATCACCGATATGGTGCGGCCGAACGGTCTCGCCTTCTCGCTCGACGAAAGCCTGCTCTATGTCGTAGACACCGGCCGCACGCATGGCGAGAAGAACCCGGCGCATATGCGCGTCTTCACTATCGGCAAGCACGGCAAGAAGGTTTCCGGCGGCAAGGTGTTCGCCGACTGCACCGCCGGCCTGTTCGATGGTTTCCGGCTCGATTCCGACGGACGCATCTGGACAAGTGCTGCCGACGGCATCCATTGCTACGACCCCGACGGCACGCTGATCGGCAAGGTCAAGGTGCCGGAAGTGACCGCCAACTGCGTCTTCGGCGGCAACAAGCTCAACTGCCTCTACATCGCCGGCACCACCTCGCTCTACATGGTGCGGCTCATGGTGAACGGGGCGAAAACATTTTGAAGCTGCTGCAGGCGCTTTTCTGGCCCTTGCTAGCCTTTCTGCGCATCCCCGCAGCGCCCGCCGCGCTGCGGTTCCCGCAACCGCCGCTATCCGCTTTGCCGGAGCGAATTGCGAAACCGTCGCCTGAAGCCGACCGGCAGAACTCAAGGGGAGGACATCATGCCATTCGTCAACATCCGCATCGTCAAGGAAGTGATCGCCGCCGATCCGGCCGGCAAGAAGGCTGACATCGCCAAGAAAGTGACCTCGGCCATCATGGAGGCCACGGGGCTTACCAATAACGATGTCTGGGTGGTGTTCGAGGAGGTCAACGCGCGCGACTGGTATGTCGGCAAGACCGACGTCGAGACGCTAAGGAAGGGGTAGCTCTTTCCCTTCTCCCCTTGTGGGGTGAGCAGCCGGTTCACCGAAGGTGAATTCATCGTGCCAGTGGCACGATGAAAGGCCGGCGAACGCCGGGACGCTGCGGAGCAGCGGGGACCCGGCCGGGGGTGGATCGGCCACCACCCGGCCCTTCGCAGGCTCAGGGCGTTCGAAGCTCGAAAAGCCAAGCAATTGGCTTTTCGTCCGCTGACGCGGACCGCTTCTCACCCCACAAGGGGAGAAGGGAAGACTGCTCATTGTCCGCGAATAAAATCCGTGAAACCCCGCACCGCCTCACGCATCGCCTTGCGGCTCGCATCCTCCGCCAGGATCGCTTCCATCTCCGCCGGCTTCTTGCCCAGCAGCCCGATCTCCAGCGTCTCCTCATACAGCGCGAACGACATCGTGCGCATGATCTCGGCCAACGCCGCCCGCGCATAGAGTGAGCGGGGCGAGGCATGCACCAGCATCGCCGGCTTGCCCACCGCGGCGTCGCGGGAGACCAGCCAGTCCAGCGCGTTCTTCATGCCGCCGGGCACGCCATGCGCATATTCCGGGCAAGAGATGATGACGCCGTCGGCGCGGGTCACCGCCTCGATCAGGCGCGCCGTTTCGTGCGGCGTGTGCTCGCCCTCGTCGTCGGGGTTGAAGATCGGCAACCGGCCCAGGCCGTCATAGATATGGATGCGGCAGTCCGCGGGGGCGTTGGCGGCCAAAGCGGCAAGCAGGGCCGCGTTGGTCGAGGCGGCGCGCAGGCTGCCCGATATGGCGATGATCTCGATCAAGGGAGAGAGCCGGACGAAGGGTGAGTCGTCCGACAAGCCTACCACATGGTCTGCCGGTAATCGTCGTCCAGCTCGCGGTCGATCTCGCCGGCGCTTTCGCTCAGCGCCAGCTGGTCGCGGATGATCTGGCCGAGCGTCGGCAGGGTCGCGCGGTCGTACCAGGTCTCCGGCTTCCACAGATCGGAGCGCATGAAGGCCTTGGCGCAGTGCATATAGGCGGCCTTGACCGTCACCACGATCACGCTCAGCGGCTCCTTGCCGTCGACAGCCAGGCGTTCGCGCAAGGTAGGGTCGAGGGTGATGCGCGCATCGCCATTGACGCGCAGCGTCTCGTTCATGCCGGGAATAAGGAAGAGCAGCCCGACCGACGGGTTGCGGATGATGTTTTCCAGCGTGTCCAGCCGGTTGTTGCCGGGGCGGTCGGGAATGGCGATGGTGGAGTTGTCGAGGATGGCGGTGAAGCCGGGCTTGTCGCCCTTGGGCGTCACGTCGGCGTTGCCGGCGCCGTCGGAGGAGCCGATCAGCACGAAGGGGCTCTTGCCGATGAAGGAGCGGCAATGGCCGTCGAGGGCTTTGAGTTCCTTGCGAATCGAGCCGTCGGTCGGCCGGGGCGTCTTGTAGATCGTCCTCAGCTCGTCATGCGTGGCGAGGAATTCCATGCCGTCCCCTAAAATCTCGTCTAAATCTTTGCCCTTAGTTGCCGGCCTTCTCTTCCTTGGGCTTTTCCTCCAGCGAGTGGCGCATGATCAGCGGCATCTGGCTGAAGGTGAACAGCAAGGTGATCGGGATCGTGCCCCAGACCTTGAAATATAGCCAGGTCGCTTCCGAGAAGTTGCGCCACATGACTTCGTTGAGCACGGCCAGGAACAGGAAGAACAGGCCCCAGCGGAAGGTCAGCTTGCGCCAGCCTTCGGCATCGAGCTGGAACGCGGAATCGAAGACGTAGCCGAGCAGCGAGCGGCCGAACAGCAGTCCGCCGAGAAGCGTGACGCCGAACAGCGAGTTGATGATGGTCGGCTTCATGAAGGCAAAGGTCTTGTCCTGCAGGTAAAGCGCCAACGCGCCGAAGACGAAGACGACGATCGCCGAGACCAGCGGCATCAGCGGCAGGCTGCGCGTCAGCAGCCAGGAAGCGCTCAGCGAAAGCGCGGTCGCGACCATGAAGAAGGCGGTGGCGATCAGGATCGGCTCGCCGAGATGGGTGAGCACCGGGAATTTCTCGGCCAGCCACTCGCCGCGGATGGTGGTGAAGAAGAACACCAGGCCAGGGCCAAGCTCGAGCAGAAACTTCAAGCCGGGATTCATCGGCTTGCGGCGTGGATCGGACGGGTCGCGTTCGATGATGTTCATAAAAGTCCTTCTTGCGCATGATCTGGCCAAAAAGCAGGCGGCCCTTCCAAGATCATGCCTTTGTTCAAGCCACGCCGGCGATCGCCCTCGCGAATTCGCTGGCGGAAAACGGTTCGAGGTCGTCGACCTGCTCGCCGACGCCGATGAAATAGACCGGCAGCCGGTGCTTGGCGGCGATCGCCACCAGAATACCGCCGCGCGCCGTGCCGTCCAGCTTGGTCATCACAAGGCCGTTAACGCCGGCGACATTGCGGAAGATCTCGACCTGGTTCAGCGCGTTCTGCCCGGTGGTGGCGTCGACCGTCTGCAGCACGGTGTGCGGCGCTTCCGGATCGAGCTTGCCCAGCACGCGCACGATCTTTTCCAGTTCGGCCATCAGCTCGGTCTTGTTCTGCAGGCGCCCGGCCGTGTCGATGATCAGCACGTCGGAGCCGGCCTCCTTCGCCTTCTCGAAGGCGTCATAGGCGAGGCCCGCCGCATCGGCGCCGAGCTTGGTGGCGATGACCGGCGATTTCGTGCGCTCGCCCCAGATCTTGAGCTGCTCGATCGCGGCGGCGCGGAACGTGTCGCCAGCCGCCAGCATCACTTTCAGGCCGCCATCGGTGAGCTTGGCGGCGAGTTTGCCGATGGTGGTGGTCTTGCCGGTACCGTTGACGCCGACGACCAGGACGACATGCGGCTTGTGGCTAAGGTCGAGCTCGAGCGGCCTGGCGACCGGCGCCAGCACCTTCTCCACCTCCGCCGCCATCACGGCGCGGACTTCCGCGTCGGAGACGTCGCGGCCATAGCGGCTGGAGGCGAGCGAATCGGTGACGCGAAGCGCCGTCTCGACGCCAAGATCGGCGCGGATCAGCACGTCCTCCAGGTCTTGCAGCGTCTCCTCGTCCAGCTTGCGCTTGGTGAAGACGCCGGCAATGTTGCCGGTGAGCTCGCGCGAGGAGCGGGCGAGCCCTTCGCGCATGCGCTGGAACCAGGAACGCCGCGGCGCCGGCTCCGGCGCTTTCACCGGCTCGGCCTTCTGCTCGACCTTTTTCGAGACCGTGACCTTGCCGGCGGCGGGGGCCGGATTTGGCGGCGACGGCAGGGCGTCCGGTTCGGGTGCGATCTCGGCAAGGATGGGCTGCGGCTCGACAGGCGCGGGCTGTCGAATAGGGGGCGCGATTTCCGCTTCGGCGGATGGTTCTACAGAAGGCGTCTCCGCCGGCGGCACCTCGATTGGTACAGGTGTCTCGGCTGGAACCTCACTCGGCGGTGTCGGCACTTCGGCCGGTGCCGGCTCGGGCTGCGGTTCAGGGCGGGAAGGCGCGATCTCCGGCTCAGCCGGCGCGGGCGCGGGCACCTCCTGCGGGACAGGCTCAGGCGCTGGTTCCGGCGCGGGTGAAGGCCCAGGTTGCGCCGGCGGCACTTCCTCCGGTGCCGGCGGCTCAGGCTCAGGCGCCGGTTGCGGTTCTTCTTCGGGCTGCGGCAGCGGTTCCGGCTCGGTGGGAACGATCGGCTCGGGCTCCGGCGGGATCGTCGGCGCCGGCGCGGGCGTAGGCTCTTCGGGCAGCGGAGCGGGGGCAAGCTCAAGAGCCGGTTCTCTCGCCGGCGCGGCCTCCGCCACAGATTGCTGTTCGTCGCGCGCCAAAACTTCCGGCGCGGCCTGATCGGCCTCCGGCTTCAGCGCGTCCAGCTGATCCCATTTGATCGGCGGCAGCGGGGCGGTCTCGTCGACGCGCTCCTCGACGACCTCTTTCTTGCCGAACGAAAATATCTTCTTGAAAAAACCAGCCATGCGTCTCGCAGTCTCAGGCGGCTTGCGCGGCAAGCGGAGCCGCAATCAGTCGGGCACCGTCATGGCCGGCGATCACGGCCTCGACGATCTCGCCGGGCGCGCCGGCGTCGATCGCGGCCAGTGTGAAACCCTCGGTGCGGCCGAGCCCGTCGCGCTCGATCAGGATCGACTGCCGCGTGCCGGGCAGCGACGACAAATGACGGCGATAGGCGGCCTCGCCGGCGGCGCGCAGCCTCGCGGCGCGCGCCTTCACCACATCGCGGCGAACCTGCGGCATGCGCGCGGCGGGCGTGCCTTCGCGTGGGCTGAACGGAAAGACATGGAGATGCGTCAGCCCGCATTCCTCGACTATTCTTTCCGAATTCTCGAACATCGCCTCGGTCTCTGTCGGGAAGCCGGCGATGATGTCGGCACCGAAGACGATGCCGGGGCGCAGCTTGCGCACGTCCTCGCAGAAGCGGATCGACTGGTCGCGAAGATGCCTCCGCTTCATGCGCTTCAGGATCATGTCGTCGCCCGATTGCAGCGACAGATGCAGATGCGGCATCAGTCTCTGCTCGGTGGCGATGGCGTCGAGCAGGTCGTCGTCGGCCTCGATGGAATCGATCGACGACAGCCGCAGCCGCTTCATGTCCGGCGCCTGGCGCAGGATGGTCTTCACCAGCTTTCCAAGCTTCGGGCTGCCCGGCAGGTCGGCGCCGAAGCTGGTCATGTCGACGCCGGTCAAAACGATCTCGGCATAGCCGTTGCCGGCCAGACGCTTGACCTGCTCGACCACCGCGCCCATCGGCACGGAGCGCGAGTTGCCGCGGCCGTAAGGAATGATGCAGAAGGTGCAGCGATGGTCGCAGCCGTTCTGCACCTGCACGAAGGCGCGCGCCCGGCCCTCGATGGCGTCGACCATGTGGCCGGCTGTCTCGCGCACCGAGAAAATGTCGTTGACGCGCGCCTTCTCGGTGTCGTTCACGCCGAAATCGGGCAGCGCGCGGTAGGAGTTGGCCTTGAGCTTCTCCTCATTGCCGAGCACGAGGTCGACCTCGTCCATGGCGGCGAAATTCTGCGGCTCGGTCTGTGCCGCGCAGCCGGTGACGATGATGCGGGCTGAAGGGTTCTCACGGCGCGCCTTGCGGATCGCCTGCTTGGCCTGGCGCACGGCTTCGGCCGTGACGGCGCAGGTGTTGAAGATGACGGCGCCGCCTTGCAGCGCGCCCAGGCCGGCGCTCTCCGCCTCGCGGCGCATCACTTCCGATTCATAGGTGTTGAGGCGGCAGCCGAAGGTGACGACGTCGATACCCTTGCCGGTGAGGGCTTGGGCCGCGCCTTTTTCAAGGGCGGCCATCAGGCGGCGCTTTCGGTGTCGCGGGCCCAGGCGCCGGTCGAGGGATCGAAGCTGCCGGAAAATTCCCATTCGGCAGCACCCGTCAGGATGACGTGATCGTCATCGCGCCATTCGACATTGAGCTCGCCGCCGCCAGGCGTCAGCAGCGAGACGCGGCGGCCGGTGCGCCTGGTGCGAGCGGCCGCGACCACGGCGGCGCAGGCGGCCGAGCCGCAGGCCTTGGTAAGGCCGGCGCCGCGCTCCCAGGTGCGGATGATCATGGTTTCGGGCGATGTGACCTGGGCAATGGTGATGTTGGCGCGCTCGGGGAAGATCGGATGGTTCTCGAGCAGCGGGCCGAAGCGGTCGAGCTCGTAGGACCAGACGTCGTTGTCGACCCAGAAGATCGCATGCGGGTTGCCCATCGATACCGCCGAGGGCGAATGGAGAACCGGCGCGTCGATCGGGCCGATCTGCAATTCGATCATACGAGTGTCGCGGAACTCTTCCGCCAGCGGGATCTCCTGCCAGCCGAAGCGCGGCTTGCCCATGTCGACCGAGATCAGGCCGTCGGCATGCTCTTCGGCATTCAGGATGCCGGCGCGGGTCTCGAAGGTGAAGCTCTTCTGGCCGGTCTCGGCGGCCAAAGCCTGGACGACACAGCGCGTGCCGTTGCCGCAGGCCTGCGCGCTGGTGCCATCCGAGTTCAGGATGTCGATATAATAGGCGGTGCCCGGTGTGCGGGCATCATGGATCGCCATGATCTGGTCGAACTTGGTCGCCACGTCGCCGTTGAGGGCGATCGCCGCGGTTGCCGTCACCTTGTCGGCACGGCCGCGCATATCGGCAACGATGATCTCGTTGCCGATGCCGTTCATCTTGGCGAAGGGGGCCGTGCCTGGCATCTAAGCGGTCATTCCAATCCGTTTGGCCGCTATATGGCGGAAACGGGCAGGAATTACCAGTCCGGCCTGGTTCTGGCGACGACCAAGTGGTCGCGCCGCGACGACCAAGTGGTCGCGCCGCGACGGCGAAGACGCCGCGCTTATGTAACGGCGAATACCCCAAGCACGATCAGCAGGAAGATGATCAGCACGATGCCGATGAGGACGCGCGCACCGGTGGCAGCGGCGCCGGCCAGCGCCGGCATGCCAAGCAGGCTCGCGGCAGCGGCGACAATCAAAAGGATGATGATCCACTTGATCATGGAAAAACCTCGCAAATCGACAGTGTTTGCAGCGACTTAGGAACGCGTCCGCAGCACTCTGGTTCCGTCGTTGCGAGGCTGATGCCGAAACATCCTATTGGGCGATCTCGAAGTCGGTCGTGAAAGGCGCCGTCTTCTGCGAGTTCTCGTCATGCATGAGGAAATCCGCGCGGTATTTGCCGGCTGGCAATCCATCCACGGAGACGTTCAGCTTGAAGAACATTTCGCGGTTGTGCGAGCGCGAGGCGAGCTGGACGCGGCCGAGCTTCTCGAAGCTGCCCAGCTTCTCGCCAGACTGGGTCAGCACCGTGAGGTCGACATAAAGCGCGATCTGGTTGTTGCCCAACCCGTCGGAGCCGTAGCCATAACCGACCGGTTCCATGTAGAGCACGATCTCTTCGCCCGGTTTGTAGATGTGGTCCGGGCGCTCCGTGTAGACACCGAAGCCGCTGGCCGAACTGATCTGCTTCACGTTCAGCACGGCAAGCGGCATTGCTTTCCACAGCGCTTCCTCCGCATCGCGGAATTTGCTGAGCGCGCCTACAGCATCGTTGGACTGGAGGGCTTTCTCCGCTTCGGCGGCCTTGTCGCCGATTTCGCCTGCGGATGCGGCCGTAGCCGTCGTCAAGGCGAGCGCAGCCAAGGCTATCGCAAAAGGCTTCATCGTGCTTCTCCCGGATATTGCTTCGGTATCGTGGTCGAAAGTCCGCCCGCAGGCCCGACAGCCTATTGCTACACGATGATGTCGGGCACGTCCCATACCTCGCCAGGCCTCAGCGCGCGAAAACGCTCCGGCGGCAGGTCTTGCGCCTGCAGCGCCTCGGCCAGTTTCTGCGCCGGCTCCTCGACCGGCTCGTCGGTGAGGTGGAACGTGCCCCAATGGCAGCCGGCGGCGAAGGCGGCATTGCACAGCTTCATGCCCTGCACGGCTTCCTCCGGGTTCTGGTGCTGCGGCGCCATGAACCAGCGTGGCTCGTAGGCGCCGATCGGCAGGACGGCGAGGCGGAAACCGCCATGCTTTTGCGCCATCAGCCGGTAATTGATGCCGTCATGGAAGCCGGTGTCGCCGGCGAAATAGATGTTGCCGCCGTCCGTCTCGATGACGAAGCCCGCCCACAGTGCCATGCGGCGGTCGCGCCCGCCGCGCGCCGACCAGTGATGCGCCGGCTCGACATGGATGGCAGCCGCGCCGACGCTGAACCTGTCGCCCCAATCATGGACGCCGAGCCGCATGCCGGGCGCCGCGCGGTTGATGATGGCGTCGTTGCCGAGCGGTGCGATCACCAGAGGGTCGTGGCTCTCCTTCAGCCGCTTCAGCGTGGCGAGGTCGAGATGGTCGTAGTGATTGTGGCTGACGAGCACGAGATCGATCGGCGGCAGGTCGGCAAAGGCAATCCCCGGCGCATTGATCCTTCTTGGGCCGGCAAAGGCGAAAGGCGAGGCGCGCTCCGACCAGACCGGGATCGGTCAGGATGTTCAGGCCCGCCGTCTGGATGAGCAGCGAGGCATGGCCGACCATGGTGAGCCTGAGCGCGCCGCCTTCCACCCGGACGTGCGGTCTTGCCGGCGGATGGGGACTCGGAAAGGCCGCCGGCCATTTCGCCCGCCCGCCGCCGAACTGCCATTTGAGGAGATCGGTGAAACGCCCAGGCGGCTTGCCGCCGGGATTGAAGAACAAGGCGCCGTCGAAATGATCGCTGGGCGGGCCGCTGTAATAGCGGTTGGCGGTTCTTCTTCTCGCGGCCATTCTGTCTCCCGCCGGCTCGGTCCTTCCTGAGATAAGGACGCGCCTGCCTGGTGCAAGCATTTTGCTCGCGAATGCCAATGGCCTAAGCCCGCTTCATTTAGGATCGCAGGAGGGGGACGACCACCATGGCGATGAAGCGAACCAAGACACCCTGGATGAAGGCCGAGGATTTCGGCCGCTCGCTGCCGCACGGGGTCGGCGTCAACCTTCTGGTCACCGACATGGCGGCGATGGAGGCTTTCTGTCGTGACGCGCTTGGCGCGCGGATCATCTATGCCGACGAGGACTTTGCTGCGATCGAGCTTCTGGGCTCGATCTTCATGCTGCATGCCGACCATTCCTATCTCGACAATCCAATGACGGGCGTCACCGCGGGCGCCGAGACGCGCGGAGCCGGAATCGAATTGCCCTTTACGGCGCCGATCCCGATACGATCGAGAAAAAGGCGGCGGCGCTCGGCCACATCGTGCTGGCCGGCTCGATCGACAAGCCGCATGGCCTGCGCGAATGCTACATCGCCGGCCCGGACGGTTATGTGTTCGTGCCGAGCGCCCGGATTTAATATGGTTATTTCAATAACTTAAGAGGTTGTCTCTGGCATCTTCGCGGTGCCGCCGCCTTGCTGCGATAAATTTGCAACAGCCGCTTCGAAAACCCTATTTTAACCATATCGGGTTGAAATTCTGCCACCTTCGCCATCTTGGTGGAGCGGAGATTACGCGGATGGCTCCCCCCGGCCAGATCCGACGGAGGTTGAAGATGCATTTTTCAAGGACTGGCCTTTTGGCCGTATCGCTGGCCGCGCTGGTTGCGAGCGGCTGCTCGACCTCGCGCTTCTCGTCGATGGACGATCAGCAGCCGGCGCCGCTGACGCCGGCGCCCTCCGGCACGGTGACGCAGAATCAGCTGCCGCCGCCGGCAGCCCCGGGCACCACCGATCCGTCGCAATTCCCGACCGCGCCGAAGAACACCCAGGTCGCCTCGCTGCCGCCGGGCGGCGCGCCGCCCGCCGGCGCCACCGACCTCACCGCGGCCAGCGTCGCTGGCGTGTGGAATGTCAATGTCTCCGGACAGAGCTGCAAGGTGGCGACACCGCAGACCAAATTCGGCGCCGGCTACCGCGCCGGTCCGCTGCACTGCCCGGCTCCGATCGACGGCATCAAGTCGTGGAATGTCGCCGGCAAGCAGCTGACGCTTTACGACGAAAACGGCGGCACGCTGGCCAGGCTCTATTCGTCGGGCGGCGAAAAGTTCGACGGCCAGACTTCCAGCGGGCAGCCGATCTCGCTTACAAGGTAGGGTATGCAGATATTCAGGTGATGCCGGTCTGCGAACGGCGGCTTGCTGCGCTTCCGGCCTTCGCCGGCCGAAGCACAAAGGAGTGGTATGGCAATGAAATTAAGGCTATGGCCGGCGTAGGCCGGTGCTCACGTACTTCAAGTACGCTCCTCTCCGGTTCTCGTAAGCCACCATTCTCGGCTCGGCCTGACCTGAATCTCAGCATACCCTTGGTGCCTCTTAGAGCATTCTGCTCGATATAAATGACGTGATCCATGCATCTGCGCGACGGTATCCAGACCCATGCGACCGTCAGGCAGCGCTACGATCATCTCGTCCAGAGCGGCGCGGTCGCGCGTGACCCGGCGCAGGAGCGCATCGTCGCCGCGCTCGACCGGCTGACCGACGAGATCTCGGCAAAAAGACTGGCGCAGAAATCGAGCGCGCTGGGCTGGCTGTTCGCGGCCAAGCGGCAGCCGCGCGAGCCGGTCAAGGGCCTCTACATTCATGGCGGCGTCGGTCGCGGCAAGACCATGCTGATGGACGTGTTCTTCGAGCTGCTGCCGGTCCGTCGCAAGCGCCGCGTGCATTTCAACGACTTCATGGCCGATGTGCAGGACCGCATCCAGAAGCACCGGCAGGCGCGCAAGAATGGCGACGTCAAGGAAGACGATCCGATCCCGCCGGTGGCCCGGGCGCTGGCCGATGAAGCCTGGGTGCTGTGCTTCGACGAGTTCTCCGTCACCGACATCGCCGACGCGATGATCCTGTCGCGCCTGTTCTCGGCGCTGTTCGCCAGCGGCGTGGTGCTGGTCGCCACCTCCAACGTGGCGCCGGAGAACCTCTATCGCGACGGGCTGAACCGCCAGCTTTTCCTGCCGTTCATCTCGCTGCTCGAGCGCAATGCCCATGTGATGACGCTTGATGCCGACAAGGACTACCGGCAGGAAAAGCTCAACCGTCAGCCGGTCTATGTCACGCCCGACGATGCCGCGGCCGACCGCGCGCTGGACGATGCCTGGGAGGCGATGACCCACGGCCAGCCGACCAGCGAGGTAACGCTGACTCTGAAAGGCCGCCATCTCGTCGTGCCGCGCGCGGCCGGCGACGCCGCGCGCTTTTCCTTTGCCGATCTCTGCGAAAAGCCGCTCGGCGCACGCGACTATCTGGCGATCGCCGGCCGTTTCTCGACCGTCTTCATCGACCATGTGCCGGTGCTGGGCGAAGGCAAGCGCAACGAGGCCAAGCGCTTCATCCTTTTGATCGACACGCTCTATGACCGCCGCATGCGGCTGGTGATGAGCGCCGCGGCGCCGCCCGAAGGGCTCTATACCGCCAAGCGCGGTACGGAAGTGTTCGAATTCGAGCGCACCGCCTCGCGTCTGGTCGAGATGCAAAGCCGCGACTGGCTGGACGACTGGGCGGAGCGGCGGGAGCCGAATGCGCCGGCCGCGGAGGCGAGGCAGGCGCAGAGATAGGGGTAGGGTAGGGTAGGGTAGGATATTGTGTCGCCACTCCCTTTGCATCGTGGGAGGTTGGCGAAATCCAGCGCGACAGCGTGAAGCGGCGGCGTATTCTTCGTCATTCTAGGGCGAAGCAAGGAGCGAAGCGACGCGCGAAGACCCTAGAATCCATGCCGTGACGCAGGCCGTAGAATGCAACGGTTGAGAATAGCCGTTGGCAATGGTGCCAACTGAGATCGCCACATGACAGGCTACGTCTACATGACCGCAAGCCAGAAAGGCGGCACGATCGATATCGGTGTCACCAACGACCTTGCTCGCCGGATGCCCGAGAACAAGACAGGCCAAGCGTCTGGTCTGGTATGAGGAGTATGTCGACATCACCGACGCCATCCAGCGTGAGACGTCATTGAAGCGCTGGCCACGCAATGGAAGATTGATTTGATCGAGAAGACCAATCCAGACTGGTTCGAGCTGTTTCGCGGTATTGGCTGGTGAACGTTCTGCACCGTGGCGGCGCTCAACTGTCACGGCATGGATTCTAGGGTCTACGCGCGTCGCTTCGCTCCTTGCTTCGCCCTAGAATGACGAAGGAAGGGTCGGCGGGACAGCGCCCCCCTCTGGCCTGCCGAGCATCTCCCCCTTTCGGGTCCTCGCATCACAAGGGCGTCATCGCCGGGATGAAGCCTTCTGATTTCGACGTTCATTGTGTAAATTCCCCTCAGTCGGTTCACAAACTTTGACGTTTACGTAATTCCCGATGCATCTAACCGATTGAAAATGTTGGACCCAAAATAATCGTTTGAATTTCACTTGCACCGGAGTTATTCGGTGCGGCTAAATCTCGCGGTTTCTCGCATCCTTTCGGCCTCCCGGCCCCGTCACGACCTCGTCACAGACAAAGGAAAACATCCTCACATGGCACGCAACAAGATAGCGCTCATCGGCTCGGGCATGATCGGCGGCACGCTCGCCCATATGATCGGCCTCAAGGATCTCGGCGACGTGGTGCTGTTCGATATCGCCGAGGGCATTCCGCAGGGCAAGGGCCTCGACATCGCGCAGTCTTCCCCCGTCGATGGGTTCGACTCCAGGCTGACCGGCGTCAACGACTATGCCGGCATCGAGGGCGCGGATGTGTGCATCGTGACAGCCGGCGTGCCGCGCAAGCCCGGCATGAGCCGCGACGACCTTCTCGGCATCAACCTCAAGGTAATGGAACAGGTCGGCGCCGGCCTGAAGAAGTATGCGCCCAAGGCTTTCGTCATCTGCATCACCAACCCGCTCGACGCGATGGTCTGGGCGCTGCAGAAGTTCTCCGGCCTGCCGACCAGCCATGTCGTCGGCATGGCCGGCGTGCTCGACTCCTCGCGTTTCCGCTACTTCCTGGCCGAGGAGTTCAAGGTTTCGGTCGAGGACGTCACCGCTTTCGTGCTCGGCGGCCACGGCGATTCCATGGTGCCGATGATCCGCTATTCGACGGTGGCCGGCATTCCGCTGCCCGACCTCGTCAAGATGGGTTGGACCTCGAAGGAAAAGCTCGACCAGATTGTGCAGCGCACCCGCGACGGCGGCGCCGAGATCGTCGGTCTGCTGAAGACCGGTTCGGCCTATTACGCCCCGGCAGCGTCGGCGATTTCGATGGCCGAAGCCTATCTCAAGGACAAGAAGCGCGTGCTGCCCTGCGCCGCGCATCTGTCGGGCCAATACGGCGTCAAGGGCACCTATGTCGGTGTCCCAGTGGTGATCGGCGCCGGCGGCGTCGAGCGCGTCATCGAGATCGACCTGTCCAAGGCCGAGCAGAAGATGTTCGATTCCTCGGTCGCGGCCGTCCAGGGCCTGACCGAGGCCTGCACCAAGATCGCCCCGCACCTCGCCGGCAAATAATCTGGCCGGCAAGTAATTGACCTCCTCGGAGACCAAGCGCATGAACATCCATGAGTATCAGGCCAAGGCGCTGCTGAAGACATTCGGCGCGCCGGTCGCAAGCGGCGTTCCGGTGTTCAAGGCAAGCGAGGCGGAAGCGGCCGCCAAGGCGTTGCCCGGCCCGCTCTATGTCGTGAAGAGCCAGATCCATGCCGGCGGCCGCGGCAAGGGCAAGTTCAAGGAGCTCGGCCCCGACGCCAAGGGCGGCGTGCGGCTGGCGAAGTCGGCGGCCGAAGTGGTCGCCAACACCAACGAGATGCTCGGCCACACGCTGGTCACCAAGCAGACGGGCCCCGCCGGCAAGCAGGTCAACCGCCTCTATATCGAAGACGGCGCCGACATCGCCCGCGAGCTCTATCTGTCGATCCTGGTCGATCGCTCGGTCGGCCGCATCGCCTTCGTCGTCTCGACCGAGGGCGGCATGGACATCGAGACGGTTGCGCATGACACGCCGGAAAAGATCGTCACCGTCGCCATCGACCCGGAAAAGGGCGTGAGTGCCGACGACGTTAAGAAGCTCAATGCCGCGTTGAAGCTCGACGGCGATGCCGCCAAGGACGGCGGCACGCTGTTCCCGATCCTCTACAAGGCCTTTGTCGAGAAGGACATGAGCCTGCTCGAGGTCAATCCGCTGATCGTCATGAAGGACGGCCATCTGCGCGTGCTCGACGCGAAGGTGTCATTCGACAACAACGCGCTGTTCCGCCACCCGGACGTGATGGAGCTGCGCGATACCACCGAAGAGGACGAGAAGGAGATCGAGGCGTCGAAATACGACCTCGCCTATGTCGCGCTCGACGGCAATATCGGCTGCATGGTCAACGGCGCCGGCCTTGCCATGGCGACGATGGACATCATCAAGCTCTACGGTGCTGAGCCGGCTAACTTCCTCGACGTCGGCGGTGGCGCCTCCAAGGAAAAGGTCACGGCAGCGTTCAAGATCATCACCAAGGATCCAGCGGTCGAGGGCATCCTGATCAACATCTTCGGCGGCATCATGAAGTGCGATGTCATCGCCGAGGGCGTGATCGCCGCGGTCAAGGAAGTGGGCCTGAAGGTGCCGCTGGTCGTGCGTCTGGAAGGCACCAATGCCGAGCTTGGCAAGAAGATCATCAACGACAGCGGCCTCAACGTCGTCTCGGCCGACGACCTCGACGACGCGGCCAAGAAGATCGTCAAGGCGGTAAAGGGCTGAGCGGATGCCTCCGCGCAAGATAAACCTGGTCGAGGCGGCTGATCGGACGATCACCAAGGTGTTCGATCCGCACATCGCCGGCGACGTCAATGACAGCCAGGCCAAGGTCGCCAAGTTCGGCGAGGCCTTCGACTGGCACGCGCACGACAATGAGGACGAGGCTTTCCTGGTGCTGCGCGGCAGGATCGCCATCGACTTCCGCGACGGGCCGGTCGAGCTCGGCGAGGGCGATTTCATCGTCGTGCCACGTGGCGTCGAGCACCGGCCGCGCTCGCTGACGCCGGAGCCCGTGGTGTTGATGTTCGAGCCGGCGACGACCTTGAACACCGGCAACGCCAAGAGTGACCTCACCGTTACCGATTTGAAGCGGCTGTAACTTGCGATGACCACACAGTCACACATATACTGTGTGGAATTGCAGGAGAAAGTGACATGAAGAATATCACCCTGGCGGTCGAGGAAGTCATCCTGGAGCAGGTCAAGCTGACGGCCGCCGAACAGCGGACGACGGTCAACGGTATGGTGCGGGAGTTTTTTGCCGAGGTGGCGGCGAAACGCCAGGCGAAGGACGAGGCGCGGCAGGCGCTGCTGAGGCTTGCGCGCGAGGCGGCGGGAGATATGGGCAGCAAGACCTGGGACCGGGAAGCTCTCTATGATCGCTGAGTGCTTCCTCGACACAAACGTCTTGGTTTATGCGGCCATCGGGCACAAATCCGAGCGCGCCAAATATGAACGCGCCGTGGAGTTGATTGCCAAGGAAGACTACTCGACCTCGGCGCAGGTGCTGCAGGAGTTTTATGTGAACGTGACCAAACGAGCCGACGTCGTGCTGGCGCCGGCCAAAGCGGCCGAATGGGTTGCCGCTATCTCCATGAAGCCTTGCCAGGATTTGGACAGCGCGGTGGTCATGCGCGGCATCGAGAACGCGCAGCGGTATCGGATTTCCTATTGGGACGGCGCAATCATCGCCGCTGCCGAGCGCCTTGGCGTCAAGAAACTGTACACCGAAGATCTCAGCCATGGGCAGACCTACGGTGCCGTGGTCGCCATCAACCCTTTCCGCACGCACTGAGCCATGAACGCGTCGCCCTTCTCTTCCCTCTCGGACGGTCACCAGCGCCTGCAGGCGCTGGTCGGCGCGTGGCGCGGCGAGGAAGAGGTTGCGGCGACGCAATGGACCGACGCCGGCGCGGCGACATCGGAAGTGCAGGCCGAGGCGCAGTTCGGCGGCCTGTTCGTGGTGCAGCGCTATCGCCAGCGCCGCGACGGCACGGTCTCGTTCGGCGCGCACAATGTGTTCGGCTTCGACCAGCAGAACAGCCTCGTCACCATGCATCAGTTCGACTCGATGGGGTACGTGCCGGCCGCGCCGGCCACCGGCACATGGAGCGGCAACGAGCTGGTCCTGGAACGGTCGTCGCCGCGCGGCGCCGCCCGCGTGACCTATGGTTTTGACGGCACTGATACCTACCGCATGAAACTTCAGTTCAAGCCCGCCGGCAGCGATGCCTGGCAAGACATGGTGAGCGGCGTCTACCGGCGCGTCTCGCCTTCCACGATCAACGGATTTTAGAAAAGGGCCGCGATGTCCATTCTCGTCGACAAGAATACCAAGGTGCTGGTTCAGGGTCTGACCGGCAAGACCGGCACGTTCCACACCGAGCAGGCGCTGGCCTATCACGGCACCAAGATGGTGGGCGGCATCCATCCCAAGAAGGGCGGTGAGACCTGGACCGGCGCCAAGGGCGAGAGCCTGCCGATCTTCGCCACCGTGGCCGAGGGCAAGGCGAGGACCGACGCCAACGCCTCCGTCATCTATGTGCCGCCGGCGGGCGCGGGCGAAGCCATCATCGAGGCGATCGAGGCCGAGATCCCGCTGATCGTTTGCATCACCGAAGGCATCCCGGTGATGGACATGGTCAAGGTCAAGGCGCGGCTCGATCGCTCGACCTCGCGGCTGATCGGCCCGAACTGCCCGGGCGTGCTGACGCCCGACGAATGCAAGATCGGCATCATGCCCGGCAACATCTTCCGCAAGGGCTCGGTCGGCGTTGTTTCCCGCTCGGGAACACTTACCTATGAGGCAGTCTTCCAGACCAGCAATGTCGGCCTCGGCCAGACCACGGCCGTGGGTATCGGCGGCGACCCGGTCAAGGGCACCGAGTTCATCGATGTGCTGGAGATGTTCCTCGCCGACGACGAGACCAAGTCGATCATCATGATCGGCGAGATCGGCGGCTCGGCCGAGGAAGACGCCGCGCAGTTCCTCAAGGACGAAGCCAAGCGCGGCCGCAAGAAACCCATGGCGGGCTTCATCGCCGGGCGCACGGCGCCGGCCGGCCGCACCATGGGCCATGCGGGCGCGGTGATCTCGGGCGGTAAAGGCGGCGCGGAAGACAAGATCGCGGCTATGGAATCGGCCGGCATCAAGGTTTCGCCGTCGCCGGCTCGGCTCGGCACGACGCTGGTCGAGGCGATCAAGGGTTAAGTGAGTAGCGAATAGTGAGTAGCGAATAGCGAATAGGGAAAAGAGTAGCGGCGCGCGGCTTGGGAGATCCCTATTCGCTATTCGCTACTCACTATTCGCTCCAAGAAGGAGACGGAGCCAGGCTCCGCTGAAACGACATGGCAAGGCAAGATCAGGCCAACGACCAATTCTCGCTCACCTCATTCCTCTATGGCGGCAATGCCGACTACATCGACGCGCTCTACGCGGCCTATGAGGACAATCCGGGCTCGGTCGATCCGGAGTGGCAGGATTTCTTCGCCGCGCTGAAGGACGACGCGGGCGATGTCCGCAAGAACGCCAAGGGCGCCTCCTGGGCGAAGCCTTCCTGGCCGCTCACGGCCAATGGCGAGCTGGTCTCGGCGCTCGACGGCAATTGGGGCCTGGTCGAAAAGGCGATCGAAAAGAAGGTCAAGGAAAAGGCGGTCGTCAACGGCGCCGTGCTTTCCGACGCCGACGTGCACCAGGCGACGCGCGATTCCGTGCGCGCCATCATGATGATCCGCGCCTACCGCATGCGCGGCCATCTGCACGCCAATCTCGATCCGCTCGGCATCGCCAAGCCGCTCGAGGACTATAACGAACTGTCGCCGGAGAATTACGGCTTCGCCGAAGCCGATTACGACCGGCCGATCTTCCTCGACAATGTGCTGGGGCTCGAATTCGGCACTATCCGGCAGATGCTGGACATCCTGACCCGCACCTATTGCTCGACGCTCGGCGTCGAGTTCATGCACATCTCCGACCCGGAAGAGAAGGCCTGGATCCAGGCGCGCATCGAAGGCGCCGACAAGGAGATCACCTTCACCGCCACCGGCAAGAAGGCGATCCTGTCGAAGCTGGTCGAGGCCGAGGGCTTCGAGCAGTATATCGACGTCAAGTACAAGGGCACCAAGCGTTTCGGCCTCGACGGCAGCGAGTCGCTGATCCCGGCGCTGGAGCAGATCGTCAAGCGCGGCGGCCAGCTCGGCCTGAAGGAAATCGTGCTCGGCATGGCGCATCGCGGCCGCCTCAACGTGCTCTCCCAGGTGATGGCCAAGCCGCACCGCGCCATCTTCCACGAATTCAAGGGCGGTTCGGCCGCTCCCGACGAAGTCGAAGGCTCGGGCGACGTGAAGTATCACCTCGGCGCCTCGTCGGACCGCGAGTTCGACGGCAACAAGGTGCATCTGTCGCTGACGGCCAATCCCTCGCATCTGGAAATCGTCGACCCTGTCGTGATGGGCAAGGCGCGCGCCAAGCAGGACCAGCTCGCCGGCCGCGAGCGCGGCGAGGTCGTGCCGCTGTCGGAGCGCGCCAAGGTGATGCCGCTGCTTTTGCATGGCGACGCCGCCTTTGCCGGCCAGGGCGTGATCGCCGAGATTCTCGGCCTGTCGGGCCTGCGCGGCCATCGCGTCGCCGGCACGCTGCATTTCATCATCAACAACCAGATCGGCTTCACCACCAATCCGCGCTTCTCGCGCTCGTCGCCCTATCCGTCGGATGTGGCCAAGATGATCGAGGCGCCGATCTTCCACGTCAACGGCGACGACCCGGAAGCGGTGGTGCATGCCGCCAAGGTCGCGACCGAGTTCCGCATGAAGTTCCACAAGCCGGTGGTGGTGGACATGTTCTGCTACCGCCGCTTCGGCCACAATGAGGGCGACGAGCCGGCCTTCACCCAGCCGATCATGTACCGCAACATCCGCACCCATAAGACCGTGGTGCAGGTCTATGCCGATCGGCTGATCGCCGAGGGCCACGTCACCCAGGCCGAGGTCGACAAGATGCGGGCCGACTGGCGCGCGCATCTGGAAGCCGAATGGGAAGTTGGCCAGGCTTACAAGCCGAACAAGGCCGACTGGCTGGATGGCGCGTGGTCGGGCCTGCGCACCGCCGACAACCAGGACGAACAGCGGCGCGGCAAGACCGCCGTGCCGGTGCGCACGCTGAAGGAGATCGGCAAGAAGCTGACCGAGGTGCCGAAGGATTTCGAGGCGCACAAGACCATCCTGCGCTTCCTCGAAAACCGCCGCCAGGCGATCGAGTCGGGCGAAGGCATCGACTGGTCGACGGCCGAGGCGCTGGCCTTCGGCGCCATCCTGCTCGACGGCAATCCGATCCGGCTTTCCGGCCAGGATTCGGAACGCGGCACCTTCTCGCAACGCCATTCGGTGCTTTACGACCAGCGCGACGAGAACCGCTACATCCCGCTCAACAATCTGTCGGCGGCGCAGGCGGGCTACGAAGTCATCAACTCGATGCTGTCGGAAGAGGCCGTGCTCGGCTTCGAATATGGCTACAGCCTGGCCGAGCCCAAGGCACTGACGCTCTGGGAAGCGCAGTTCGGCGACTTCGCCAATGGCGCCCAGGTCGTGTTCGACCAGTTCATCTCGTCCGGCGAGCGCAAGTGGCTGCGCATGTCCGGCCTCGTCTGCCTCCTGCCGCATGGCTATGAAGGCCAGGGGCCGGAGCATTCGTCGGCGCGCCTGGAGCGCTTCCTGCAGCTCTGCGCGGAAGACAACATGCAGGTCGCCAACGTCACCACGCCGGCCAACTACTTCCATATCCTGCGCCGGCAACTGAAGCGCGATTTCCGCAAGCCGCTGATCCTGATGACGCCGAAGTCGCTGCTGCGCCACAAGCGGGCGGTGTCGACGCTGCCTGAGATGTCGGGCGAAAGCTCGTTCCACCGCCTGTTGTGGGACGATGCGCAGCTGCTCGCCAACCAGTCGATCAAGCTGGTGAAGGACTCCAAGATCCGCCGCGTCGTGCTGTGCTCGGGCAAGGTCTACTACGATCTCTACGAGGAGCGCGAGAAGCGCGGCATCAACGACATTTACCTTTTGCGCGTCGAACAGCTCTATCCGTTCCCGGCCAAGGCGCTGATCACCGAACTGTCGCGTTTCCGCAATGCCGAGATGGTGTGGTGCCAGGAGGAGCCCAAGAACATGGGCGCCTGGTCGTTCATCGATCCCTATCTCGAATGGGTGCTGGCGCATATCGACGCCAAGCATCAGCGGGTGCGCTACACCGGGCGGCCGGCCTCGGCCTCGCCGGCGACAGGGTTGATGTCGAAGCATCTCAGCCAGCTGGCAGCGTTGCTCGACGACGCGCTTGGTGAATAAACAGACCTGACGAAACAGACCTCAAGAAGACAACGGACAGGCACAATGGCTACCGAAATCCGCGTCCCCACTCTCGGCGAATCCGTCACCGAGGCGACCGTCGGCAAGTGGTTCAAGAAGGTCGGCGACGCGATCGCCGCCGACGAGCCGCTGGTCGAACTCGAAACCGACAAGGTGACGGTGGAAGTGCCCGCCGCGGGCGCCGGAACGCTGGCCGAGATCACCGTCAAGGAAGGCGAGACGGTCAATGTCGGGGCGCTGCTCGGCTCGATTTCGGTGGGCGGCGGAGCCCCGGCGACCAAGCCGCAGGCGGTGGCGCAAGCCTCCAGCCCGGATGCTGCATCCACTGGCAAGCAGGCCGCGGCCGAAACCGCCAGAATCGCTGGCGATGCCGGTCAGATCGAGCCACGCACGATGCCGCCGGCGCCTGCCGCCGCCAAGCTGATCGCGGAGGCTAATCTCGCGGTCGACCAGCTCTCCGGTTCGGGCAAGCGCGGCCAGGTGTTGAAGGGCGATGTGCTCGACGCCATCGCCAGGGGCGCGCCCTCGCAGCCGGCCGAGACGCCGAAGGCTGCTCCGGCGCCGGTCGTGGCGCGGGCGCCGTCCTCAACCGAGGATGCGCCGCGCGAGGAACGCGTGCGCATGACCAAGCTGCGCCAGACCATCGCGCGCCGCCTGAAGGAAGCGCAGTCGACCGCCGCCATGCTCACCACCTTCAACGAGGTCGACATGAGCGCGGTGATGGCGCTCAGGTCCAAATACAAGGACGTGTTCGAAAAGAAGCATGGCGTGAAGCTCGGCTTCATGGGCTTCTTCACCAAGGCGGTGACGCATGCGCTGAAGGAGATCCCGGCGGTCAATGCCGAGATCGACGGCACCGACATCATCTACAAGAATTTCGCCCATGTCGGCGTCGCCGTCGGCACGGAGAAGGGCCTGGTGGTGCCGGTGGTGCGCGATGCCGACCAGATGTCCATCGCCGAGATCGAGAAGGAGATCGGTCGGCTGGGCCTCGCCGCCCGCGACGGCAAGCTGTCGGTCGCCGACATGCAGGGCGGCACCTTCACGATCTCCAATGGTGGCGTCTATGGCTCGCTGATGTCGACGCCGATCCTCAATGCGCCGCAGTCCGGCATCCTCGGCATGCACAAGATCCAGGACCGGCCGGTGGTGGTCGGCGGCCAGATCGTCATCCGCCCGATGATGTATCTGGCGCTCAGCTACGACCACCGCATCGTCGACGGCAAGGAAGCGGTGACCTTCCTGGTGCGCGTCAAGGAAAGTCTGGAGGACCCCGAGCGGCTGGTTCTCGATCTGTGATCGGATCGGTCGTGCCGTGAGCGGCTGGCTGGAGGATTTAGGGTTCGGTCTGGGTCGGGCGGCGCGCGGCTTGCGGCGGCGGATTTTCGGGCGAAGCATCGTGGTGCTTGGCCTCTCCGCCGCCTTGCCATCTCCGGCAGTGGCCGCCGACTGGGATGCGGCGACGGCCAGCAGCAATTTCGGCGTCTTCGCGCTCAGCGACGTGCAATTGGCGGAGCGCAAGATCGCCGTCACGCCGATCGGCGAGCTCGAACTGCCGACTGGCGAGATCATCGCCTGCGACCCCCTGATCACGACCGACGACTGGCCGGCGCTGGCCCGCAAGGTGAAGTCCGGGCGCTATCCGGTCACGCTGTTCGAGGCGCAGGGTCGCGTCGCCGCCGCTTTCCTGCGCTTCCATTCCGGGGTGCCGGTGCGCTGGGAACTCGCCGTCCTGCCCGGACAGGACGTCTCGACGCTGAACGGCGACGAGATCTTCGGCTACCCCGTCGATGCCGGCCTCGGCGCGTTCATGGACAAGGCGGCGATGGCCCTGATGACGGCCGCGCAGGACAAGCTCAAGCCCGATCAGAACTATTATGACGATGTGCTGGCGGCCGAGTTCGCGCCCAACCAGGACCGGTTCGTCATGCATCATCCGGACGCCGCCAATCCGGTCAACATCGCGATGTTCTGGAGCGGCTGGGGCGATGGTTTCTACCCATCCTTCTGGGGGCTGGACGCGGTAGGCGAGCCAGTGGTCCTGATGACCGATTTCGGCGTGCTCGAAAATGCCGATGGCCGCGAAAACAACCAGGCAAAGTGATGACGAATGCCGCCTCGCCCATGATCGGATTGATGGCCGGGTCGCTGGCTCTCACGGCCGCGACTTCCGGCGCGCGGGCTGCCTGTCCGATCCAGCTCGCCGTCTATGGCGAGGCGCAGAGCGGCGCCGAGATCGACTTCACGCCGGCCGGCACCTCGGCGACCATCACCAATTCCTTCCGCATGATCCTCGACAACAATGTCGTGCTCGACGGCATCGCCATGTGGACCGAGGGCAGCGCCGCGCGGCCGCATGGCTCGCTGATGTACAAATGCCCGACCGGCGACGTCACCGGCGAGGAGCTTGCCGCCTGCACGGTCTGGGAGGGCGTCATCTACAGCACTGATGAGAAGGGCAGCGTCGGCCTGCTGCCGGCCGAAGGCGCCGACGCGCCGAAAACCCTGATCTTTCCCGATCTCGGGCCGTCGCTCGAAATGTCGGCGGCCTATGGCCCCGCCGGCTTCTCCAAGGTGCCATGGGACATCTTCGTGCTGAAAGGCTGCCAGGAATGAGCGCGCACTTGAAGACGCTGCTGGTCACCGGCGGCAGCCGCGGCATCGGCGCCGCCATCTGTCGGCAGGCGAACCAGGCCGGCTACCGCGTGGCCATCAACTACGCCTCCAACCAGGCGGCGGCAGACGCGCTGGTCGCCGAGCTGAAAGCCGCCGGCGGCGATGCCTTCGCGGTCAAGGGCGATGTCGGCAACGAGGCCGATGTCCTCGCGATGTTCGAGATGGTCGACAAAAATTTCGGCGGGCTCGACGCCTTCGTCAACAATGCCGGCATCGTCGATGTCAAGGCGCGGGTCGACGAGATGAGCGTGGCGCGGCTGGAGCGCATGATGCGCATCAACGTGGTCGGCTCCTTCCTTTGCGCGCGCGAGGCGGTGAAGCGCATGTCGACCCGTCACGGCGGCAAGGGCGGCGCCATCGTCAACCTGTCCTCGGCGGCAGCAAGGCTCGGCTCGCCCGGCGAATATGTCGACTACGCCGCCTCCAAGGGCGCGATCGACACCATGACCATCGGGCTCGCGCGGGAGGTGGCTCTCGAAGGTATCCGCGTCAACGCGGTCAGCCCCGGCATCACCGACACCGAAATCCACGCCTCGGGCGGGCAGCCCGACCGCGTGGCGCGGATGCAGGACCTGCTGCCGATGAAACGCGCAGGCACGCCGGATGAAGTTGCCAGCGCGGTTCTCTATCTTCTGTCGGACGCGGCCTCCTATATAACGGGCTCGATCCTGAATGTGAGCGGCGGCCGCTGAGGCCAGATAAAAGGACAAGACCATATGGCTTATGACGTCGTAATCATCGGATCGGGACCGGGCGGCTATGTCTGCGCCATCAAGGCGGCACAGCTCGGGCTGAAGACGGCGGTGGTCGAGAAGAACGCCACCTTCGGCGGCACCTGCCTCAACATCGGCTGCATTCCCTCGAAGGCGCTGCTCCACGCTTCCGAGATGTTCGCCGAGGCCGGCCACGCCTTCGATACGCTCGGCGTCGAGATACCGGCGCCAAAACTCAATCTGAAGAAGATGATGGCGCATAAGGACACGACGGTCGCCTCCAACGTCAACGGCGTCGCCTTCCTGTTCAAGAAGAACAAGATCGATGCCTTTCGCGGCACCGGCAAGGTGGTCGGCGCCGGCAAGGTTTCGGTGACCGGCGAGGACGGCAAGGTCGAGGAGATCGAGACGAAGAATATCGTCATTGCCACCGGCTCCGATGTCGCGGGCATTCCGGGCGTCAAGGTCGATTTCGACGAGAAGGTGATCGTCTCCTCCACCGGCGCGCTGTCGCTGGCCAAGGTGCCAGCCACCCTCGTGGTGGTTGGCGGTGGCGTCATCGGGCTGGAGCTAGGCTCGGTCTGGGCCAGGCTCGGCGCCAAGGTCACGGTCGTCGAGTTTCTCGACACTATCCTCGGCGGCATGGACGGCGAGATATCGAAGCAGTTCCAGCGGCTCCTGTCCAAGCAGGGTTTCGAGTTCAAGCTCGGCGCCAAGGTCACCGGCGTCGCCAAGGCCAAGAAGGGCGCCGCCGTCACCTTCGAGCCGGTCAAGGGCGGTGCTGCCGAAACCATCGAGGCGGATGTCGTGCTGGTCGCCACCGGACGCCGCCCCTATGCCGACAGCCTCGGCCTGAAGGAAGCGGGCGTCGAGGTCGACGAGCGCGGCCGCGTCAGGACCGACGGGCATCTGAGGACCAACGTGCCCGGGATCTATGCCATTGGCGACGTCGTCGCCGGGCCGATGCTGGCGCACAAGGCCGAGGACGAGGGTGTCGCGGTCGCCGAGACGATCGCCGGCCAGGCCGGCCATGTGAACTACGACGTCATCCCGAGCGTCGTCTACACCAGCCCGGAGATCGCCTCGGTCGGCAAGACCGAGGAGGAGCTGAAGAAGGCGGGCATCGACTACAAGGCCGGGAAATTCCCATTCAGCGCCAACGGCCGCGCGCGCGCCATGCTGCATACCGACGGTTTCGTGAAGATCCTGGCCGACAAGGCGAGCGACCGCGTGCTCGGTGTCCACATCGTCGGCTTCGGCGCCGGCGAGATGATCCACGAGGCGGCGGTGCTGATGGAATTCGGCGGCTCGTCGGAAGACCTGGCGCGGACCTGCCACGCCCATCCGACGATGTCGGAAGCGGTGAAGGAAGCCGCGCTGGCGACATTCTTCAAGCCTATTCATATTTAAGGACGCGCCACGCGCCGACATCGAAAGCCCATCGCTTCGTCATCCTAAAGCATGTCTCCCGGAAGTGGTCCCGGTTTCGGGACAAAGACATGCTTAAGATCAAAGACTTAAAGCAGGTTGCGTGAATCCTTTTTCACGCGACCTGCTTTAGGGCGAAGCAAGGAGCGGAGCGACGCGCGCAGACCCTAGGATCCATGCCGTGACGCTAAGGCGTTGCAGCGGTTACAGAATTTTGCGCCGTTGCGCTCCATGGCAACGGTCACGGCATGGATACTCGGGTCAAGCCCGAGTATGACGAAGGCATGATAGCCCTCAACAAAACGGCCCGCCAAAAGGCGGGCCGTTCGTCGTCAAGCTGTAGCCCCGATCACTGCGCCGGGGCAGGTGCCGGAGCAGGGGCCGGTGCCGGAGCAGGGGCCGGCGCGGGTGCAGGAGCCGGGGCCGGCGCGGGAGCCGGGGCAGGCGCCGGAGCGGGTGCCGGCTCAGGGGCTGGGGCAGGCGTTGCAGGCGCAGGGGCCGGCGTGCTGGCGGCCGGCGGCTCAGCCGGGGCCGGGGCGTGCTCGCCGCCGCTTCTGCCAAAGACATAATACGCAACAATAGCCAGGATAATGACAACAAGGGCGATCAGCCACCCGCTGCCGCCACCACCGCCACTCGAGGTGGGAGGCGTGCTCGAAGGGGTGAAGGGGTCGTTAGGGTTCGCCATGAAACGTGTCCTCCTTGGATGAAAGTCATCAAAATAACAGCCATCAACGCGCTGATCCCGCATCGGGTTTCACGCGAACGGGCGGAAAGCGCTGAAAAACCGGCGTTTTCAGGTCCGCCAGCCGCCAGACGACTCAGTTGACGGCGGTAACAATATACCCTGCCTTGCGAAAATCCTCGACCAGTCCTTCCGGACCGGGCAGATGCATGGCGCCGACTGCCATGAAAACGTTGCCCTTGGCCAATATCGGCCCGGCATGCGCCGCCATCACCTTGTTGCGGCTGGTGATCATGGTCTGCTCGAAGGCGGCATAGCCGGCCTTGTCGTCCGCCGTCTCCGGCAAAACGGCGCGGAAGAGCGGCCAGAACATGCCGACCTCGCCACGCTGGTAGAGCACGATCATGGTCTCGTTGACGTCGTTGACCTTGTCGCCGAGCTTCATCGTCTCGACTAGGCTCTTCATATGGAATTCGAGCGGCAGCGAGGCCATGGCGCGCAACTGATCGACGGCGGTCTCGAGCCCTTCGACGTCCTTTCCCGAGGCCTTGGCGTCCGAAGCGAGCTTGACGTCCAGCACGGGTTCGCCGGCGCTCTGGCGCGCCACCTCGCAGGCCGGCAACGCCATCATCGCCGACAGGATCCACGGCTTCATCTTGGCAACCGTCGCCGGCGGAATGCCACGCGCGTCGAGCCCCTTGTTTAGCGCCGCCGCATCGTCCGGCGACAGCAGTGACGACAGTGTGGTGTTGTCGGTGAACATCATCAGGCCGGGTTCGCTGGCCATGGCGGCCATCATCTTGGCCTTGTCGAGCGCATCGGTGGTCTCGATGACGATCGTGCCGGCGCCGTCATAGGCTTTCTGCGCGGCGGCCGGCAGCGTGGTGACGCGTGTATCGGTCATGTGCATGGTGCCGAACAGATAGGACGGCTTTTCGCCCGGTTTCTCCAGCTTCCACAGCAGTCCCTTGCCGTTGGGGACGGCCGCGGCCTCGGTCTCGACCTTCTTGAAGGCGGCGGGGTCGCTCTTTTCCAGCGCGGTCAAAAGATCGGCGCCGGCGCAGCTGGGGGCTTGCGCATGCGCCCGGCCGGCAAGCAGCAGAACGACAAGGAAAGACAGGAAGAACAGCAGGTTGAGCGCCGCGAGCAGCTTCAACGAGACAAGGGCCGCGCGGTCGGCGATGGCGATGACGCGTTTCATGAGAAGCGTCTTAGCGCCGAAAAGCGGCAAAACGGTTAACCGGCGGGGTGAAATTGTTTGAGGTGCGGAGTCGCATGGGATGCCCTTGGTGGTTAGCGGAAACGCCCATCGGGTCGTCATCCACGGGCGGAGCAAGGAGCGAAGCGACGCGCGCAGACCCGAGGATCCATTCCGTGACTTCAACGTGTTGCAAGGGTGCAGAATTCTGCTCCGTTGCGCCCTACGATCAGGGTAACGGCATGGATTCCAGGGTCTGCGCGCGTCGCTTCGCTCCTTGCTCCGCCCTAGAATGAGGAAGTCGGCGGTCTCACGCCCTTGGATGCGCCTTCTCATAGATATCGAGCAGCCTTGCCGTGTCGACGCCGGTGTAGATCTGCGTGGTCGACAGGCTGGCGTGGCCGAGCAGTTCCTGGATGGTGCGCAGGTCGCCGCCACGGCCGAGCAGATGGGTGGCGAAGGAATGCCGCAAGGCATGCGGCGTCGCGGTGTCGGGCAGGTTGAGCGCCGAGCGCAGCTTCGCCATCTCGCGCTGGACGATGGCCGGGTTGAGCGGGCCGCCACGCGCGCCGCGGAACAGCAGTTCCTTGGCGTCGATGTGGAAGGGACAGAGCCGGCGGTATTCGATGACCGCCTTGCGGGCCACCGGCAGCACAGGCACCAGCCGCGTCTTGCCGCCCTTGCCGGTGACGCGCAGCACGGTGTCGACCTCCGAGGCGAGGTCGCCGCCGGTCAATCCAAGCGCTTCGGAGATGCGCAGCCCGGAGCCGTAGAGCAGTGTCAGCACGGCGGCGTTGCGGGCGGCGATCCATGGCTCCTCCGCAAGCTGGCCCTCCACCGCCACGACCTGCCTGGCGTCGCTTGCCGTCAGCGGCTTGGGCAGCGATTTCGGCTGGCGCGGCGCGCGCAGCGCCGCAGCACCCGCAGCATTGACCACGCCTCGCCGTTCGAGAAAGCGCAGCAGCGAGCGGATGCCGGCAAGGCCGCGCCCCAGCGTGCGGGCGCCGGCGCCGTCATTGCGGCGCTTGGCGAGGAAGCCGCGCAGGTCGGCCGGGCGCAGGTCGGCGATGTCCGAAATACCGGGCGGACCGCCGCAATGTCCGGTCAGGAAATGCAGGAACTGGCGGGTGTCGCGCTCATAGGCCTCGACCGTTTCCGGCGACAGCCGGCGCTCGCGCGCCAGTGTCTTCAGCCACGTCTCGCGCGCCGCCTGAAGGTCGGGTTTTGCCGGGATGAGGAATTCCTGCATGACGGCAGTTTCGGGCAAGCGGGTTAGGAAGCGGTGAAGAGGCGATCATTGAAATGACGGCTTGACGGGGTTAGAGCAGAGCAAAGGAAGCGCCGCCGATGTCGAAGCTCGAAAATCCCGTACAGATGGCCGTGATCGGTGCCGCGCACGGCATCAAGGGCGAATTGCGGGTGAAGACCTTCACCGGCGATCCGCTGGCGCTGGCCGATTACGGACCGCTCTTTGCCAAGGATGGCCGTGCCTTCCTGATCCTGGACATCAGGTCGGCTGGCACCGTCGTGGTCGTGCGCTTCAAGGGCGTCGCTGACCGCAACGCCGCCGAGGCGTTGGCCGGCACCGAGCTTTTCGTCGACCGCTCGGTGCTGCCCGACGATGGCGAGGAGGACGAATTCTATCACGCCGACCTCATCGGCCTCGACGTCCGGGACGACACGGGCGTCATCGGCAAGGTCGTCGCCGTGCATAATTTCGGCGGCGGCGATATCCTCGACGTCACGCTTGCCGGCCGCAAGGGCGTGCTGATCCCGTTCACGCAAGCCGCGGTGCCGCATGTTTCGATCGCCGACGGATTCGTGGAGGTCAACCCTCAAGCGGCGGGGCTGGTTGAAGACGAAGAAGACGGCGAAGTGCCCAAGGATGCCGGCTTCGACCCGAAGGGCAGGCCGCGCGGACCGAAGGACGCCGGGGGCAACCGTTGAGCTTTGCCGCTTCGGTGCTGACGCTCTATCCGGAGATGTTCCCGGGCGCGCTCGGCCTATCGCTGGCCGGCCGCGCGCTGGAGGCCGGGACATGGTCGCTTGAGGCGATCCAGATCCGCGATTTCGCCACCGACAAGCATCGCACCGTCGACGACACGCCGGCCGGCGGCGGCGCCGGCATGGTGATGCGCGCCGACGTGCTGGCAAGAGCGATCGACCACGCCTCGCCGCCGGGCGATGAACGTCCGAAGCTGCTGATGAGCCCACGCGGAAAACCGCTGACGCAGGCGCGCGTGCGCGAGCTGGCCGCCGGGCCGGGCGCCGTCATCCTGTGCGGCCGTTTCGAAGGCGTCGACCAGCGGCTGATCGAGGCGCGGGGGCTGGAGGAGGTCTCGATCGGCGATTTCATCCTGTCGGGCGGGGAGCCCGCGGCGCTGGTGTTGCTCGACGCCGTTGTGCGGCTGTTGCCCGGCGTCATGGGCAATGCCGTCTCGGGCGAGGAAGAGAGTTTCGAGAACGGCCTGCTCGAGCATCCGCATTACACGCGGCCGCAGGAATTCGAGGGCAGGCCGATCCCGGACGTGCTCATCTCCGGCAACCACAAGAAGATTGCCGACTGGCGGCGCGCCGAGGCCGAGAAGCTGACGCGGGAACGGCGGCCGGATCTTTTGGCGGCGGATCAGCCCTTGTTGAAGTAGTAAAAGGCGAGGAACAGGCCGACGGCGACGACGAAGCCGCGCACGACGCCCTGCGGCACGCGCTTGGCGATCCAGACGCCGGCATAGCCGCCGAGCGCGCCGCCCGGGATCATGACGATCGCTTGCGGCCAGGCGACGACGCCGCCGGAAACGAAGACGAGGATGGCGATGGCAGCGATGACCACAGCCAGCATGTTCTTCAGCGCATTGAGCTTGTGATAGTCGCCGGCCTGGGTCAGGCCGAGCGTGGCCAGCATCATCACGCCCATGCCGGCGCCGAAGAAACCGCCATAGACTGACGTCAGGAATTGCGCCAGCGAGCCGGCAAGCGTGCCGACCGAGGCCTGGTGCTCCGGTCCGGCTGTCGGTTTAAGCCACGGCCCGGCGGCGAACAGCGCGGTCGCGGCGATCAGCAGCCAGGGGACGAGCGCTCGAAAGGATGGATTGGAGAGCGCGAGCAGGATCAGCGAGCCGGCCAGCGCGCCGAAGGCGGAGATGATGCAAAGCAGCAGCGCCTGGCGCCAGAAATGTTTTATGTCGTCGCGATAGGCGAGCGTCGAGGTGATGTAGCCGGGAAACTGCGTCACCGAGGAGGTGGCGTTGGCGACGATCGGCGGTACGCCGACCAGCGTCATGGCGCCGAAGGTGACGAAAGTGCCCCCGCCGGCGACGGCATTGACCGCGCCGGAGACAAAACCCGACAGAAAGAGCAAGACGGCATCGAAAAAAGTCATTTTCCCCGCTTAGAAAGCTTGCGAGGCCCGCGCAACCCGGCACGGCCGCAATAAACGTGGGCCATGGACGCAAAATATGCCTCAAAGTCCTTGTTTTGATGCATGTCGTCGTCCCAGAACCGCGCACACTTCCGGGCGACATGCATTAGGGGCGTGACAAAGCGGCAAAATGGCTGTATGTCGCCGCCCGAACCGGAAGAACGATCTTTCGGACCCGTCAACAAGTGCGGTGTAGTCGTCCCTGCCCGATGTTTCGACAAAGGGCATAGCCGAGCGGTCATTGGAACTGCAAGGTGAGCTGAGGACGCTCTGACTGTCGGAAGAACAAGAAGTGGATATTTGAGATGGATCTCATCCGTCAGCTCGAGGCCGAACAGGCCGCCAAGATCGAAGCCAAGCGCAAGCTACCCGAATTCCAGCCGGGCGACACCGTGCGCGTCCAGGTGCGCGTCACCGAAGGCACCCGCACCCGCGTCCAGGCCTATGAGGGCGTCGTCATCGCCCGCGCCGGCTCCGGCTTCCAGGAGAATTTCACTGTGCGCAAGATTTCCTACGGCGAAGGCGTCGAGCGCGTTTTCCCGGTCTACTCGCCGATGGTCGAGGGCGTCGAGATCGTGCGCCGCGGCAAGGTGCGCCGCGCCAAGCTCTATTACCTGCGCGACCGTCGCGGCAAGTCGGCCCGCATTTCGGAAAACACCGGCGTGCGCGCCCGCAAGCTGAACGACGAAGAGCGTGATGCTTTGGCCGCCGAACGCGCCCGCATCGAGGCCGAGAAGGTCGCCGCCGCCCAGGCGCTGGCCGCCGAGACGGCCGCCAAGGAAGCCGCTGAGAAGAAGGCCGCCGCCGAGGCTGCTTCGGCCGAATAAGGTTTTTTGCGAAACAAATTTTGGAAAGGCGGCTTCGGCCGCCTTTTTCATTTCTGCCACCGCCTTCATCTCACCAAGCCGTGATCGCTTGCGGCAAGAAAACCGCTTCGTCGTCGTTGACAGCTAATTATCTTGTACACCAAATGATCGTGTACAAATCAAATGGAGATGAAAATGTCGGCACTTTACAGCACCCAGGCTCACGTCAGCGGCGGCCGCAACGGTCATGGCGAGACCAGCGACGGCCTGCTCAAGGTCGATCTGGCGATGCCGAAGGAACTCGGCGGCAAGGGTGGCGCCACCAATCCCGAGCAGCTTTTCGCGGTCGGCTACGCGGCCTGCTTCGAAAGCGCGGTGCGTTTCGTCGCCCGCCAGCAGAAGCTGCCGCTGCAGGACGCTTCGGTCACGTCCACGGTGAGCCTCTATCCGAACGACCAGGGCGGCTTCCGTCTTGGCGTTTCGCTGGCGGCCGAGATCAAGGGGCTTGATCAGGCGGGCGCAGAGGCGCTTGTATCGGAAGCGCACAAGATTTGCCCCTATTCCAACGCCATCCGGGGCAATATCGATGTGGCGCTCTCGACGGTGGCGCGTCCGGCAAAGGCAGCATGACGACTGAAACCGAAATTCGGCCCAGCGACGTCCCGGCGGATAGCGCCGGGGCGTTTCCCGTGCCGCGTCTCGACCAGCAGCTCTGCTTCGCGCTTTATTCGGCAAGCGGGCTGATGACGAAGCTCTATCGACCGTTGCTCGATCCGCTCGGCCTCACCTATCCGCAATATCTGGCGATGCTGGCGCTGTGGCAGCGTTCGCCGAGCACGGTCGGCGAGCTTGGTGAAGCGCTGGGTCTCGATTCGGCGACGCTGACGCCCTTGATCAAGCGCATGGAAGCGGGGGGCCTGGTGACGCGCCGGCGCGACAGCGCCGACGAACGCCGGGTGCTGGTCGAGCCGACAGCCAAGGGCGAGGCGCTGCGGGCGAAGATGAAGGACGTGCAGGAAGGGCTTAGCTGCGGCATGCCGCTGGAGCGGGCCGAGCTCAAAGCCCTGCACGGCACGCTGACACGGCTGGTCGCCGGACTGCGCGAGTCCACGGCGGACCAGGACTGATCACGGCAACGGTCATCCTCGAAACCATCCTTGAAGAGCATCGGATTGCGTATTGGCGCGCCAGGTCGCGGCAGACCGGCTTGCAAGGCGCTTGCGGCAAGCTAAAGTCGGTGCCAGGATTTTTCCCGGCCGCGAAAATTGCTGCGCGGTCGCACATTCGGGGATTTGTCATGACCAAGTCGAAACTGCTGCTGGCCGCCATGGTGGCCTGCGTTCTCGCGCCTGTCGCCGCACTCGCCGACAATTTGCCCGATCTCGGTGGCAAAAAGGTCGTGGTGGTGACGGAAAACGCCTATCCGCCGCTGCAGTTCATCGACAAGAAGACCGGCAAGCAGATCGGCTGGGAATATGACGCGATGGACGAGATCGCCAAGCGGCTGAACTTCAAGGTCGAGTATCAGAACACCTCCTGGGACGCGATGATCCAGGCGGTTTCCGACAACCAGTACAACATCGGCATGACCGGCATCACCATCAAGGACGACCGCAAGGAGAAGGTGGACTTCTCCGACCCCTATATGCGCTCGGAGCAGTTCATGCTGGTGCGCGGCGATGAAAGCCGCTTCACCGACGCCAAGAGCTTCGGCGCCTTCAAGGACGGGCTGATCGGCGCGCAGCCCGGCACCACGCCGTTCTACACCGCCGTCTACAGCGTGCTCGACGGCAACGAGCAGAACCCGCGCATAAAGCTGTTCGAGACGTTCGGCGCGACGGTGCAGGCGCTGAAGACGGGCGACGTCGATGTCGTGCTCACCGACGGCACCGCCGGGCAGGGCTATGTCGATGCTTCCGAAGGCAAGCTGAAGCTGATCGGCGGGCCGCTCGGCACCGAGGATTTCGGCTTCATCTTCCCGAAGGGCTCCGACCTGGTGAAGCCGGTCAACGCCGCGATCGCCGCGCTCAAGGCCGACGGCACGTTCGACAAGCTCAACAAGAAGTGGTTCCTCGATTACAAGATGGGGCAGTAGGCCCTGTTGTTGAGAGTGGTGCGTGTGCGCCGCCTATCCTTCAACGTCGGTAATTGGCGAAAGCCGCCGCGACGTCCGATCTCCCCCCTTGCGGGGGAGATGCCCGGCAGGGCAGAGGGGGGTGTGCCGGAACGCGAGGTTTCGATTTCACGCCTCTTCGAATCGAATCCGATCAGAGGCTGTGATCGTAGTCAGTTGATGGGCCGGCGGGACAGCACCCCCCTCTGTCCTGCCGGACATCTCCCCCGCAAGGGGGGAGATCAGCAGCTCTTGCGAAGGCATCTATTCACCAGCGTTGGGAACTGATGCCGCCCGTAACATCCGCTGCCAAACCCGAATTCCCCTGGTGGCTGGCGGCCGCCCTCGTCCTTGCTTTGGCCGCCGCCCTCGCCATTGCCTCCAGCGACCTCTATGCGCAGGTCTTCGCCACCGTCGCCAAGGGCATCGGCATCACCATCTTCGTCACCGCGGTCGCTTTCGCCTTGGCCTCCGCGCTTGGGCTCGGCATCGCGCTGATGGCGCTGTCGGGATCGCAGTGGCTGCGCCAGGTCGCGCGCTTCTATGTCGAGATCATCCGCGGCGTGCCGATCCTGGTGCTGTTGTTCTGGATCGCCTTCGCCGGCGCGCCGGCCTTCGTCGCGGCCTGGAACGCGCTGACCGCGCCGCTGCAGGGGGCCGGCCTGATGGGCGAACTGCTGGTGCGCGATGTCTCGCTGCTGTGGCGCGCCATCATGGCGCTGACCATCGGCTACTCGGCCTTCATCTCGGAAGTGTTCCGGGCCGGCATCCAGTCGGTCGAGAAGGGCCAGATCGAGGCCGCCAAGGCGCTTGGGCTCAGCCGCGCGCAGCGGTTCCGGCTGATCGTCTTCCCGCAGGCGATCCGCATGATCCTGCCGCCGCTCGGCAACGACTTCGTCGCCATGGTCAAGGATTCCTCGCTGGTCTCCGTGCTCGGCGTCGCCGACATCACCCAGATCGGCAAGGTCTATGCCGCCGGCTCGTTCCGCTTCTTCGAGACCTATTCGATCGTCGCCTATATCTACCTCATCCTGACCGTCGGCCTGTCGCTGGCGCTGCGGGCGCTGGAACAGCGGCTGCGCCGCCAGCTTCAGGAATAGCCGGCGGCAAAAGTCCGCGCTACGATCCAGGGTGTGTTGATATTCAGGTGATGCCCGGCCTGCAAATGATGGTTTTCTGCGCTTCCGGTGCTCACGGACCCGAATGTCCGCTCCGCTCCGGCCTTCGCCGGCCGAAGCCCTCATAAGTGTCTCCGCTCTATGAAGGCTACGGCCGGCGTAGGCCGGTTCTCGAAAGCCACCATTTTCGACTCGGCCTGACCTGAATCTCAATACACCCTAAGGCCAAGAGGATCGTTTCATGAATTTCGACAAGGCCAATGCGGCGCTGGACTCCGTCTACACGGCCGACACGCCGGAAGGGCTTGCCAAGGCCTATGCCGACTGGGCGGCGACCTATGACAGCGAGACCGCCTCGCTCGGCTATCTCCTGCCTTTCCTCATCACCGCCTGGGTGGCGCGGCACGTGCCGGCGGGCGAAGGTCCGCTGCTCGACGCCGGCTGCGGCACCGGCCTGTCGGGGCCGTCGCTGAAGGCTTTGGGCTATGGCGACATCGCCGGGCTCGACCTCTCCGACGACATGCTGAAGATCGCCGGCAGCCGCCAGGCCGATGGCAAGCCGGCCTATAGCGAGCTGAAGAAGGCGATGCTCGGCGGACCGCTGCCCTGGCCCG
The DNA here is from genome assembly GCF_057784215.1 of Mesorhizobium sp. CNPSo 4661. Classification (NCBI taxonomy): domain Bacteria; kingdom Pseudomonadati; phylum Pseudomonadota; class Alphaproteobacteria; order Hyphomicrobiales; family Phyllobacteriaceae; genus Mesorhizobium; species Mesorhizobium sp. CNPSo 4661. The sequence continues at coordinate 128,288 of NZ_JBWGIO010000013.1, forward strand.
ACCGGCATTTCCGCGCCTTCTTCTCGACCGGCGTCTTCACCATCGGCCATGCGCCGGCCTCCGGCCTGCACGAGCTGGCGCGCATCACCAAAAGCGGCGGCCACGCCATCTTCACCGTGCGAGACCAGGTTTTCGAGAGCGGCGGTTTTCAGGCGGTGTTCGACGAGATGGAGCGGACGAAGAAATGGCGCCTGGTGGAGCAAAGCCCATGGTTCCGCTGCTACGCCATCGGCGATCCGGAAGCGCTGGTGAAGACGTTTGTGTTTGAGGTGATGTGAGCGCTACTTACCTTCTCCCCTTGTGGGAGAAGGTGGATCGGCGCGTAGCGTCGAGACGGATGAGGGGTGTTCCAGCGGAGTGAGACGTTGGTGGCATCTGGAGCACCCCTCATCCGTCGCCTTCGGCGACACCTTCTCCCGCAAGGGGAGAAGGGGAGCGTCGCGCTAATTGCCGAAAAGCCAAAACATTGCTATCTACGCCGCCATGGAAAAGCTTTTCAGCGATCCGGCCTACAAGGGTTTCGTGCTGCAGGACAGGAAGCGCCTGCCGTCGCGATTTTCCGCGCGGGTCTGCGGCGCGCTCACCAGCCGACTTAGCCAGGCCGACTGACCGAAGTCGCTTGCCGGCCGAAGGCCGTCAGCTTTCCCATTTCTCATATCGACGGATTTACGCACATGAGCGCACCGCGCACCCTCTACGACAAGATCTTCGACGACCACACGGTCGACCGCCAGGACGACGGCACCTGCCTGCTCTACATCGACCGCCACCTCGTGCACGAAGTCACCAGCCCGCAGGCCTTCGAGGGCCTGCGCATGACCAACCGCAAGGTCCGGCATCCGGAAAAGACGCTGGCCGTGGTCGACCACAACGTGCCGACCTCGCCCGAGCGCAAGTTCGGCATCAAGAACGAGGAAAGCCGCATCCAGGTCGAGGCGCTGGCCAAGAACGCCAAGGATTTCGGCATCGAATATTATTCCGAGAACGATATCCGCCAGGGCATCGTCCACATCATCGGGCCGGAACAGGGTTTTACGCTGCCGGGCATGACCATCGTCTGCGGCGACAGCCACACCTCCACGCATGGCGCTTTCGGCGCGCTGGCGCATGGCATCGGCACGTCCGAGGTCGAGCATGTGCTGGCGACGCAAACGCTGATCCAGCGCAAGGCCAAGAACATGCTGGTGCGCGTCGACGGCCAGCTGCCCGAAGGCGTCACCGCCAAGGACATCATCCTGGCCATCATCGGTGAGATCGGCACCGCAGGCGGCACTGGCTACGTCATCGAATATGCCGGCGAGGCGATCCGCTCGCTGTCGATGGAAGGCCGCATGACGATCTGCAACATGTCGATCGAGGGCGGCGCGCGTGCCGGCCTGATCGCGCCGGACGAGACGACCTTCGCCTATGTGAAGGACAAGCCGCGTGCGCCGAAGGGCGCCGCCTGGGACGCAGCGCTCGCCTATTGGAAGACGCTCAATTCGGATGAAGGCGCGCATTTCGACAAGGTGGTTGTGCTCGACGCGGCCAAGCTGCCGCCGATCGTCTCCTGGGGCTCCTCGCCCGAGGACGTCGTCTCGGTGCAGGGCATCGTGCCCAATCCCGAAGAGATCGCGGACGAGAACAAGCGTACGTCGAAGATCCGCGCGCTCGACTATATGGGCCTGACGCCGGGGACCAAGATCACCGACATCGCGCTCGACCGCGTCTTCATCGGCTCCTGCACCAATGGCCGCATCGAGGATTTGCGCGCCGCTGCCAAGGTGGTCGAGGGCAAGAAGGTCAACCCGCGCGTCAACGCCATGATCGTGCCGGGTTCCGGCCTGGTCAAGGAACAGGCGGAGGCCGAAGGCCTCGACAAGATCTTCGTCGCCGCCGGTTTCGACTGGCGCGAACCGGGCTGCTCGATGTGCCTGGCCATGAACGACGACCGGCTGAAGCCGCATGAGCGCTGCGCCTCGACCTCGAACCGCAATTTTGAGGGCCGGCAGGGTTTCAAGGGCCGCACGCACCTGGTGTCGCCGGCCATGGCCGCGGCCGCGGCGATCGCCGGCCACTTCGTCGACATCCGCGACTGGAAGTAACCGCAGCGCTCAACAAAGGGCCCGGACACGTCGTCCGGGCCCTTTGCTTTCTATCTGCGAACGATCTCGTGAAACTCCTCGCGCCGGCCGGGCTCGTCGGCGGCGACGACCAATGCGAGCTGCCGCTCGTCGAAGATTTTGAACCACTCATCCCATTCGACCAACTCGTAGCCACCGGCATTGGGCGGTCGCTCCGGCCGGTCCTGGTCCTCATAGGCTTGCTGGTCGAAAACCAGGCGCAGCATGGCCTGCGTTCCGGCCTCGGGCGAGACATCGACGATGGCCGGGAAACCGGCGCGCGCTGCCGCCCAGGAGCGGATTTCATCGTGATCGGTCAAAGTGATCGTCTCGGCCATCTCGATCGTCTCCTGTCTGGCGCTCCTGCCTGGCCCGACAACGCCGCTTCGGCAGGCCGGTTCCGTATGGCTCCGCGACGTATTTATCGGAGGGCTTAACCGCTTGTTTGGGCTTAAGTCCTAGTATCTCCCGTTGGGTAAGTTGGGGAAAGTCGCAGTCCTTTGGACACCGGTCTGCTCATAGCGCTGCTCAATCCGACGATAGCGCTGGCGCTTGGCGCCGCGTTCCTCGTGCTTTTTTCCTATCAGCGCCATCGCCCGTATCTGGCGGCGCTCGGCGCGAGCTATTGCCTGTCGGCGCCGGGATTCCTGCTGCAATATTTTACGCTTCCGGTCGGCGTGGCGCTGACCAAGCTCACCTCCAACATCTGCTTCACGATCGCTGCCTGCTGCCTGTCCAGCGCGATCGTCGCGCGCTACGGGCGGCGCGTGCCCTATGTCGGCATCGGTATCGTGACCGGAGGCGGGCTCTGCGCCTTCATCTGGTTCATGTTTGTCCAGCCGGACCTCACCTGGCGCGTGCTTGGGATGAATTTCGGCTTCGGCGCGCTCAGCCTGCTGGTCGCCGCCGAACTGAGAACGGTACGCAACAACGGCCCGACCGAGAAGATCCTGTTCGCGCTGTCGCTGCTTTCCGGGCTGAACTTCATCGTCCGCACGCTGGTCGTCGTGATCGCGCATGGGCCGTTCCCCAGCTATGACGGCTTCTACGGTTCCTCCTACTGGACGACGGCGCTGCTTTCGCATGCGCTGTTGTCGCTGCTGATCGCGCTTTGCCTGTTCACGGCCGCCGCGCTCGACGTGATGAGGGCGCTGAAGGCCGAGACCCATACCGACCCGCTCTCCGGGATCCTCAACCGCCGCGGTTTCGAGGAGCGGGCGACGCTGCTGCTCGACCAGTGCGGCAAGGCCGGCTTTCCCGTCGCCCTGGTGCTGGCCGACCTCGATCACTTCAAGGCGCTGAACGATCGGCACGGACATGAGGCCGGCGACCGGGTGATCGCCGACTTCGCATCCAAGTTGCGCTCCGCCACCGGCGCGCGCGGGGCCGCCGGGCGCATCGGCGGCGAAGAGTTCGCCGTGCTGTTGCCGCTCAGCGACCTGGGGGCGGCAAGGCTCTTCGCCGAAGCGATCCGTTCCTTCTATTCGGCCGGCGCGATCGACGGCCTGCCGCCCGGCATCAGGGTCACCGCGAGCTTCGGCGTTGCCGCCCGCTCCGGCAGGGAAGGGCTGATGCCATTGATGCGGCGCGCCGACGAGGCGCTCTACAAGGCCAAGAAGACCGGCCGCGACAGCGTTCGTCTGTCCTACGAGCGGCCTGAAACGACGTTCGTCACCGAACCGCTCGCCGTCGGCTGAGGCGGGTTGACCTCCCACGCCCAAACCCAGTAGGCGAACGCAACGTTCGCGATTGGCCGGAGCGAATGCAGCTTCGTCATCCTTGGGCGAAGCAAGGAGCGAAGCGACGCGCGCAGACCCGAGGATCCATGCCGTGACCTCAATCGAAGGATGCGGCGGCCCTGAAACAAGCGTCTTGGTCCGCTGTGAACTCTGCCCAATTCTGACCTGCTTTGCGCGTCACGGATGTCACGGCATGGATTCCAGGGTCTGCGCGCGTCGCTTCGCTCCTTGCTCCGCCCAAGAGTGACGAAACAACGGGCGTTTCCGGCTAATCACGGAGGTCTGCGGTCTCTGCCACAGTTAGCGTTAACGTGTTTTTCGCCCGTCGATGCTTTTCTGTCCGGACCATCCGACGAAGGAACATATGGGCAGCGCCGACTTCATACTGATGATCAACCTCGTCGTCGCCGGGCTGCTGGCGGCGGCATTCATGGCGGTTGCCGTCTATGGCACCGGGCGCGTGTCGGCGCGCTGGCTTGCCTTCAGCTACCTGCTCGGCATGGCCTATTTCGCCATCGAATTCAGTATCCCCGCCTTCGCGAACGCGCGGCTGCCGGTCGTTGCCGCCTTTGCCGTGTTCCTCGGCGCAACCGTCGCCTTCAACGGCGGGATCGCCCACAAATATGGTGTGAGGCCGCCCTGGTCGCCGATGCTGTGCTTCCTCGTCGTCGCCTCCGTCGCCGTCTATCTGGTGCAGGACCTGCCGCGCCACTCGCTGACGCGCATGATGGCCTACCAGCTTCCCTACGCCGTCATGCAGTTCACCGCGCTCGGCATCGTGTTGTCCTCGAGGCAAAGGCTGGCGCGGCTCGACCATCTGCTTGCGCTGGTGCTTGGCGCCAGCGCAGTGCAGTTCGCTTCCAAGCCGCTCATCGCCGGCGCACTGGGCGGCTGGGGCGCCAACCCGCAGGCCTATGTGCAGACCAGCTACGCGCTGGTCTCGCAATCGCTCGGCACCGTGTTCGGGTTGGCGCTGGCGCTGCTTGCCTTGGCCGTGCTGGTGCGCGACGCGCTCAACGAGGCGACCTCGAAATCGGAAACCGACACCTTGTCGCGGCTCTACAACCGCGGCGGCTTCGAACGCCATGCCGACCTTGCCATGCGGGATGCCGTCCGGCGCGGCGTGCCGGTGGCGCTGGTGATCGCCGATCTCGATTATTTCAAGAGCATCAACGACAGCTACGGCCATGCCTGCGGCGACCGCGTGATCGAGAGCTTCGCCGGTTTCCTGCGCGAAGCCGCGGCCGAACACCATGTCGCCGGCCGCATCGGCGGCGAGGAGTTCGCCATCATCCTGCCGGGCACCAATCTCGCCGCGGCGCGGCTGTTTGCCGAAGGCGCGCGCAACGCGTTCGGCGCCCTGCCGATCGATGGCCTGCCCGCCGAGCACCGCTGCAGCGCGAGCTTCGGCGTGGCCGAGCTTGCCGCCGATGAGGGTTTCGCCGATCTTTTGCGGCGCGCCGACGCAGCGCTCTACGACGCCAAGAATGCCGGGCGCGACTGCGTTCGCGTGTCAGGCGCGCTGCGGCGGCGCCAGGCGCCGACGATCTTCAACGGCAAGGGCTGAGATTGGGCATCTCGCCGTCGGAAAGCCCGTACATATAGGAGCGGCCCTTCACCAGCACCGGCGGCTGGTAGCAGCCGGGCGAGCCGGGCTCGTCCGCATCGTCATAGACGACATCCGGCTGGCCGGCGCTGGTGAATTCGGAAAGCTTTTTCGCAAGCTTGCCCTCGCCGACGATGATGCGCTTGTAGCCGGCGGCGCTGTCGATGACGAGATTGCCGAAGGAATCGGCATAGACGCGGTCGTGATGGCGCAGGCCGGCTTCGGCCGGCGCGGCGATTGCCGTCACCAGCCCCGCCAGCGCAGCGGCGGCAACGCTTGCCCGCACTGAATTCGAACGCATGTCGCTCTCCCTTGGTCGGCACGATCGCGCCTGGAATATGGTTCGAATCGGAAATTAACCCTTTCTTAACCTTTGTTAAGAGGCGGGCGGCTTTCGGCGCCGGTTCTTAAGGAACATGGTTAATTTTGAGCGGACCGGCTTCCCAGGAAACGGGCCGGTCGGGAGCTGCGCTGACTCCGGGTCAACTTGATCTCGCGGCGCCGCGTGGCTACAGCGGTTCACCACTTCACGGAAACGGCAACCGCCTATCTCTTTGTTTCGACGCGATTCCGGACGGAGGCTACGGCGAAGGCGCCGAGCCCAACCGCTCACACTTTTCCTGGAATTGCTGTAGCGTGCCGCGCACGAAAGGGCAGCTTATGAACTTTGGCCACACGGTTGGGGTATCGATCGCCATCCCGCTGCTTCTCGCGGCCGCGGCCTGCGTGCCGCAGGACGGTGCGCCGAAGGCGGCGAATGCCGCGCCGGCTTCGCCTGCGCCAATCCAGCAGTCCGCCACGCCCGCCGCGGCGGTACCCACAGCGCCCCCGACCTCCGCGGGGGCCCCAGGATCTGCTGCGGCCCCAGGATCTGCTACGGCCAAGACGCCCGTGCCACCTGCCGCACCGCCAACCAAGATCTTCACCGACCTTACCACGCCGCGGTCCGGCATCGGCACGGCCACCTACAGATGCGGCAATGGCGGCATGATCACCATCCAGAATGTGGGCAGCGCATTACGCGTCATGCGGCCCGATGGCTCGACCGAGGAGTTCGCCGCTTCGCCCGCCAACCAGAGCAGCCGCTACCAGGAAGCCGCGACGCATGACGCAATCGTGATCGACGGGCGCGAGGCGCTGGTGATGAAAAGAGGGTCGACGCCGCAGACCTGCAAACGCTGAGCTGCGACGAAGTTCGGTGAGGCCGGCCTGCCCCGAATCTCGATGCACTCGGGCATCTCGTGGTCATCTGATTGCTGCACTGCAGCGAACGTTGCGCCGGCTTCGAAACAGCCGCTAATCGATTGAAGCGCGCGACGGCCAGTTTGTCAGACTAAATGATGTTTCCAAAACGATTTTCCGGCTTTGACGCGGTGCAAAAAGAGCATTAGAAACCGGCTGTCCGAAGCCATATGTGAGGGCGGCAAACGCCGCATCGCGGCTCCAGGATGCCGAACTGGGGGAGCCATGAGCAAATCACCAGCCACCCGCGCAATTGCCAGACGTGAACGACCGCTTTCACCGCATCTGACGATCTACCGGCCGCCGATCACGATGACGATGTCGATCATCCATCGCATCACTGGCGGCGCGCTCTATTTCGGGACGCTGCTGGTGGCGGCGTGGCTGATCGCCGCTTCGAGCTCGCAGGCTGCCTTCGACGGGGTCAACTGGGCCTTCGGTTCCTGGCTCGGCCGGCTGGTTCTGTTCGGTTACACCTGGGCGCTGATGCACCACATGCTGGGCGGGCTGCGCCACCTCGTCTGGGACACCGGCGCGGGATTGGAAAAACATACGGCCTCGAAGATCGCCTGGGCGACGCTCGCCGGCTCGATCGTGCTGACGCTGCTGATCTGGATCGCCGGCTACATGGCGCGGGGAGCTTTCTGATGAGCGCGAACAACACCGATATGCGCACGCCGCTCGGCAAGGTGCGCGGCCTGGGCTCGGCGCGCGAAGGCACGCAGCATTTCTGGCGCCAGCGTCTGACCGCGATCGCCAACATCCCGCTGCTGTTGTTCTTCGTCGGCTTCCTGATCGCGGTCAACGGCCATGGCTACACGGAAGTGCGGGCGTCGCTCGCCAATCCCTTCGTGGCGCTGGTGCTGGCGCTGGTACTGATTTCCGGCCTCTACCACATGCGACTCGGCATGCAGGTCATCATCGAGGACTATGTGCACGGCGAAGGCATGAAGCTGGCGCTGATCGCCCTCAACACCTTTTTCTGCGTTGCAGTCGGCGTCGCTTCGCTGTTTGCCCTGCTCAAACTCGCATTCGGAGGCTGAAGGCCTTGGCCAAGGATACAAGCAAGACGGCTTCCGCCTACACTTTTGTCGACCACAAATTCGACGTCGTGATCGTCGGCGCCGGCGGCGCCGGCCTGCGCGCCACGCTCGGCATGGCCGAGCAGGGATTGCGCACCGCCTGCATCACCAAGGTGTTCCCGACGCGCTCGCATACGGTCGCGGCGCAAGGCGGGATCGCGGCCTCGCTCGCCAATATGGGCCCGGACAACTGGCAGTGGCACCTCTTCGACACCGTCAAGGGATCGGACTGGCTGGGCGATATCGACGCGCAGGAATACATGGTGCGCGAGGCGCCCGCGGCGGTCTACGAGCTCGAGCATTACGGCGTGCCGTTCTCGCGCACCGAAGAGGGCAAGATCTACCAGCGGCCCTTCGGCGGCATGATGATGAATTTCGGCGAAGGCCCGCCGGTGCAGCGCACATGCGCGGCCGCCGACCGCACCGGTCATGCCATGCTGCACACGCTCTACGGCCAGTCGCTGAAGAACAATGCGCAGTTCTTCATCGAGTATTTCGCGCTCGATCTGATCATGGAACCGGACGGCACCTGCACCGGCGTCGTCGCCTGGAACCTCGACGACGGCACCATCCATCGTTTTTCGGCCAAGATGGTGGTGCTGGCGACCGGCGGCTATGGCCGCGCCTATTTCTCCGCCACCTCGGCGCATACCTGCACCGGCGACGGCGGCGGCATGGCCGCACGCGCTGGCCTGCCGCTGCAGGACATGGAGTTCGTGCAGTTCCATCCGACCGGCATCTACGGCGCCGGCTGCCTGATCACCGAGGGTGCGCGCGGCGAAGGCGGCTATCTCGTCAACTCCGAGGGCGAGCGCTTCATGGAGCGCTACGCGCCGTCGGCAAAGGACCTTGCCTCGCGCGATGTAGTGTCGCGCTGCATGACCATGGAGATACGCGAGGGGCGCGGTGTCGGTCCGAAGAAGGACCATATCTTCCTGCACCTCGACCATCTCGATCCGGCCGTGCTGCATGAGCGGCTGCCGGGCATTTCGGAATCGGCCAAGATCTTCGCCGGCGTCGACCTCACCAAGGAGCCGATCCCGGTGCTGCCGACGGTGCACTACAATATGGGCGGCGTGCCGACCAATTACTGGGGCGAGGTGCTCAACCCAACGGCCGAAAATCCCGATCGCGTGTCACCCGGCCTGATGGCGGTCGGCGAGGCCGCCTGCGCCTCGGTGCATGGCGCCAACCGGCTGGGCTCCAACTCGCTGATCGACCTCGTCGTGTTCGGCCGCGCGGCGGCGATCCGCGCCGGCCAGGTCATCGACCGCAAGTCGGCGATCCCCGCGCCCAACGAAGCTTCGGTCGAGAAGATCATGGACCGTTTCGACCGGCTGCGGCACGCCAACGGCCCGACGCCGACGGCCGTGCTGCGGGAGAAGATGCAGAAGGCGATGCAGGAAGACGCCGCGGTGTTCCGCACGCAGGAATCGCTGGAGAACGGCTGCAAGCGCGTTTCGCAGATCTGGGGCGAGCTGAAGGACATCAAGGTCACCGACCGCTCGATGATCTGGAATTCCGACCTGGTCGAGACGCTGGAGCTGGAAAACCTGATGGCCAACGCCATCACCACGGTCTACGGCGCCGAGGCCCGCAAGGAGAGCCGCGGGGCGCATGCGCGCGAGGATTTCTCCGCCCGCGACGACGCCAATTGGCGCAAGCATACACTGGCCCATCTGAGCGAAGACGGCAAGGTGACGCTCACCTACCGGCCCGTGCACACAGAACTGCTGTTGGCGGAAAAGGACGGCGGCATCAACCCGGCCAAAATCGCGCCGAAGGCCAGGGTGTACTGATCATGGCGCTCGCGGCCACCGGATATTCCGGCACGCCCCTTCCGGCCAAGCTCGGCCTGAAGGACGGCATGGTGGCCGCCTTCATCGCGCTGCCGCCGGAGCTCGATGGACTGGCTGAAGCCGTCTCCTTTGCCGGCGTCGACCGGCTTGCCGATTGGGCGGCGATCTCGGGTCGCCAGAAATACGATGCCGTGCACGCCTTCACCCGGCAGCGCGCCGAGATCGAGGACGGCCTTGCCGGCATCGAGACGGCGATCAAGCGCGACGGCATGGTCTGGGTCTCCTGGCCGAAGAAGGCCTCGAAAGTGCCGACCGACGTCACCGAGGACGTGATCCGGTCAGAGGCGCTGAAGCGCGATCTGGTCGACGTCAAGGTCGCCGCCGTGAACGAAATCTGGTCCGGGCTGAAGCTCGTCATCCGAAAGGACCGCAGGTAATGGTCGAACTGACACTTCCCAGGAATTCGAAGGTCGAGCAGGGCAAGACCTGGCCGAAGCCGGAGGGCGCGACGAACCTGCGCGAATACCGCATCTACCGCTGGTCGCCGGACGATGACGAAAACCCGCGCATGGACACCTATTTCGTCGACATGGACGATTGCGGGCCGATGGTTCTCGACGCGCTCTTATGGATCAAGAACAAGATCGATCCGACGCTGACGCTGCGCCGCTCCTGTCGCGAAGGCATCTGCGGCTCCTGCGCCATGAATATCGACGGCTCGAACACGCTGGCCTGCACCAAGGGCGTGGAGGACATTTCCGGCGCGGTGAAGGTCTATCCGCTGCCGCATATGCCGGTGATCAAGGATCTCGTACCGGACCTCACCAATTTCTACGCCCAGCATGCCTCGATCGAACCCTGGCTGAAGACGGTCTCGCCGACGCCGGCCAAGGAATGGCTGCAGAGCCATGAGGACCGCGAGAAGCTCGACGGGCTCTACGAGTGCATCCTGTGCGCCTGCTGCTCGACATCCTGCCCGAGCTACTGGTGGAACGGCGATCGTTATCTCGGCCCGGCCACCCTGCTGCAGGCCTATCGCTGGCTGATCGACAGCCGCGACGAGGCGACCGGCGAGCGGCTCGACAACCTCGAAGATCCGTTCCGGCTCTATCGCTGCCACACCATCATGAACTGCGCGCAGACTTGTCCCAAGGGCCTCAATCCCGCCAAGGCGATCGCCGAGATCAAGAAGATGATGGTGGAGAGAAGGGTCTGAGGCGAAGGCTGTTCGCTCGCGATAACCTTGAACGCAGCTATCCTTCGCGCCCCCTCTGGCCTGCCGGCCATCTCCCCCGCTTGGGGGGAGATTGGCTGTCATCGCGGCTTTCGCCAATCTGCAGGCTTGAAGGATGAGGTGCCGTCGGCGAAGCTGCTGATCTCCCCCCAAGAGGGGGAGATGTCCGGCAGGCCAGAGGGGGGCGCTGTCCCGCCGACTTCAAAAGGATAGGCAACTCTCATGACCGATCTCCCCATCCTCTCTCCTGTCGAAGCCCGTGTCCTCGGCTCGCTGATCGAGAAGAAGGAGCTGACGCCGGACGTCTATCCGCTGACGCTGAACGGCGCGCATCAGGCCGCCAACCAGAAGACCGCGCGCGAGCCGGTGATGGCGCTGGAATTGACCGAGATCAGGCGGGCGCTGAGCACGCTCGAGCAGAAGGGCCTGGTGCGCCAGGCCTTCGCCTCGCGGGTCGAGCGCTACGAGCACCAGATGGCACAGCGTTTTTCGCTGACCACGCCGCAGATCGCGGTGATCGGCCTCTTGCTGCTGCGCGGCGCGCAGACCGCGCATGAATTGCTTGCCCGCTCGGAGCGCATGGCGCGCTTTGCCTCCATCGAGGAGCTTCGCGACAATCTCGACCTGATGATCGGTCGCCGCCCGCCGCTGATCCAGCTGCTCGAACGCGCGCCGGGTCAGCGCGAGGAGCGCTACGTGCATTTGCTGAGCGGGCCGGTCGAGGCGGCGGCGGTGGCAGTCGCACCGTGGCAGTCGGCGGCGACGTCTTCGGATAGCGATCTTGAGGCGAGGGTCAGGGTGCTGGAGGAAGAAGTCGCGGCGCTGCGGGCGAAGATCGAGGCGCTGGGGCTGTAAGCCCCCGGAGACGCTGGCGCGAGGCCCCCCTCTCTGTCCTGCCGGACATCTCCCCCTCAAGGGGGGAGATTGGCAGCTTCGGCGCCGGCATTCCGCTTACGGCGTTGGAGATTGGCGAAAGCTGGCGTGACATCCAATCTCCCCCCTTGAGGGGGAGATGCCCGGCAGGGCAGAGAGGGGGGCGAAGGATCGCAACCCCTCAAAATGAAACGCAAGTCACCCCAACTTCGCGTCCAACGATACCTTGATGGCGCCGAGCGCTTTCGAGACCGGGCATTCGGCCTTGGCCTTCTCGGCCAGTTCCTTGAATTTCGCCGCGTCGATGCCGGGCACCTTGCCGACCAAAGTGATGGCGCTGCCGGTGATGCCGGTGCCGGGCACCAGCGTCACCACGGCCCTGGCGTCGAGCTCGGCGGCCGGCGTGCCGTTCTCGGCCAGGAAATGCGACAGCTGCATGGCGTAGCAGCCGGCATGGGCGGCGGCGATCAGCTCTTCCGGGTTGGTGCCGGATTTGCCGCTCTCGTCCTCGAAACGCGCCTTGAACGAATAGGGCGTGCCCTTCAAGGCGCCGCTCTGGGTGTCGAGCGTGCCTTTGCCCTCTTTCAGATTGCCTTTCCAGACGGCGTTTGCGGTGCGGTCCATGGAATTTCCTCCTGGTCTGTCGGGGTTCTCGCCGGCGGGCGCCGACGTTCCTGGAAACTATAGCGCGGGCGCGGCGGAAGACCATCCACGGCCTGGTATGATTGTGTTTCAGAAAACTCGCGAGAAAAATGCGCGTGAAAAAATGTCGACTTCCCGTCGGCCCGACCGTCCTGCGGGCGGCCACTTACGGCCGATGGAGATTAAGGATGGACAATCTGTTTCTTGCGATCTGGGGAAGGCCGGGGCGAAAAGCCATGCGACTTGAAGAGTTCTGGCTGGATCCGCCGGCACTCGGCTTCGGCCGGCTGGCGGCGGCCATCGCCATCATCGGCGTCGCGGCATGCCTGCTCGATCATGCGGCGACGGCCGGCAAAACCGACACCGTCGCCTTCGCCCGCTATGACGCATCAATGAAAGGAAGCTCGAAATGAAATATGTCTTGCTGGTCTATGGCGAGGAGAAGAACCTTTATGCGCTGACGCCTGAGCGCGCGGCCAAGCTCGATGCCGACTCGCTCGGCTATGACAGGGAGCTCGACCGACAAGGCAAGCTGGTCATCGCGCAGGCGCTGCAGTCGGTGAAGACATCGAAATCGCTCCGGCGGCGCAAGGGCAAGGCGCTGGTGACCGACGGGCCGTTCGCCGAGACCAAGGAGCAACTGCTCGGCTTCGTCATGGTCGAGGCGACGGACCTTGCCGAAGCGCTGAAGATCGCCGAGGGCATCCCGCTGGCCGAGCTCGGGACGGTCGAGGTGCGGGCTATCTACGACATACCGGGTTCGTGATGCCGGCCTAAAGCGCGTCGCGTGAAAACGGATTCACACAACGTGCTTTAGGTGTTTGTTTGATGCGTGTCGTCATCGCAAAACCGAGGTCACTTTTGCGCGACATGCATTAGGCGGTTGCGGCGGGATGTTCAGCTTTTCTTCATCAGTCGCAACCGTTGCGTGTTGAACGAGGGCCGCGCTTCTCTTATCGTCGCCGCGATTTCGGGGGAATTCGGCATGCCTTTCCTGATCGCCATTCTCGGCCTGCTCGGAGCGGCCGCCATCTGGTGGTACCGGCTGAAATATATGAGCGACGCCGCTCGCGAGGTCGCCGATGTCGTCGGTCGCGTCCAGGGCAACATCCGCCGCAAGAAATTGCGCAACCAGGCCGCGCTCTCGCCGCTGACCGCGATCGACGATCCGGTGGTGGCGGCGGCGACGCTGATCACCGCGATCGTCGCGGAGCACGGTCCGATCCTGCCGCAGCGCGAGGCCGTCATCCGCGAGGTGATCGCGCAGATCGCGGAAGGCCCAAAGAAGACCGATGAGGCTGTCGTTTACGCCAAATGGGCGGCCGCGCAGGTCGACGACACGACGATCGTCATCGACAAGTTGGCGCCGTTCCTGCGCGAACGCCTCGATCCGCATGAGCGCGACGACCTGCTCAGGATGCTGAACCGGGTCGCGCAAGGCGGCGGGCAGAGCTTGAAGATCGCCGACCAGCGGATGCTGAGGTTGCGGCAGAAGCTGGGGTTCGAGGTTAATTAAGGGCGCTCGTTAGCGGATCATATGCCTTGGTGGTTGACCGAAACGGCCTATCGCCTCGTCATTCTCGGGCTTGACCCGAGAATCCATGCCGTGACTTCGAACTTGGGGTGCGGCGGAGCAGAAATTCTGCATCGTCGCAGCGCTTATAGGTAACGGAATGGATTCTATGGTCTGCGCCGCGTCGCTTCGCTCCTTGCTCCGCCATAGAATGACGACTGGACAGGCGCTGCGGCCAATCGGGCGCTAGATCGCCTCGCCCTTCAGCAGCCTTGGCGTGTCGCCGGACAGGCCCGAGGCCTGGCGGATGAAGAAATCCTTGAGCCTGGGCATGCGCTCGACCAGGCCGAGGCCAAGGTCGCGCACGGCGCGCAGCGGGCCGATGTCGTTGGAGAACAGCCGGTTCAAGACGTCGGTGGTGACGCCCATCTGCAGCGTGTCGAAGCGGCGCCATTGCTGGTAGCGTTCGAGCACGTCGAGCGCGCCGATGTCCTGGCCGAGCCGGTCGGCCTCGACCACGACTTCGGCGAGCGCGGCGACATCCTTGAAACCAAGATTGAGGCCCTGGCCGGCGATCGGGTGGATGCCGTGCGCGGCGTCGCCGGCCAGCGCGAAGCGCGGCGCGACGAAGGCGCGGGCCAGCGTCAGGCCGAGCGGCCAGGCGCGCGGCTTGTCGGCGACGCTTATTTCGCCGAGCTTCAGGCCGAAGCGCTGCTCCAGATCGTGCTCGAAAACGAACTCGTCGCCCGCGACCAGCGCCTTGGCATCTTCCGTGCGCTCCACCCAGACGATCGACGAGCGGTTGGTTCCATCCTTGTCCGGCTTCAGCGGCAGCGTCGCGAAAGGCCCCGCGGGGAGGAAATGCTCCTCGGCGCGGCCATTGTGCGGACGCTCATGCGCCACCGTGCAGACGATGCCGGACTGGCCGTATTCCCATTTGACCGTCTTGATGCCGGCCATGTCGCGCAGTTTCGAGTTGACGCCGTCGGCGGCGATCAGCAGCCGCGCCTTCAGCGTCGCGCCGTCCGCCAGGTGCACGGTGATGCCGGCGCCGTTCACATCGAAGGCGCTGACCGCCATGCCTTCGATGAGATCGATGCCGAGCTTTTCGGCGCGGCGGCGCAGCGCGCCGTTCAAGTCTCGGTTGGCGACCATGTGAGCGAAAGGCTCGCCGGGCGCCACCTCGCCGTCGAAGGTCAGAAACACCGGACGCACCGGATCGGCGGCGCGCGAGTCGGTGATGATCATCTCGGTGATCGCCTGCGCTTCCGGCGCGATGTCCTCCCAGACGCCGAGCTGCTCCAGCATACGGCTGGCGGCCGCGGCGATGGCCGAGGCGCGGCCGTCGCGCTGCCAGACGCCGGCTGGCGCCGCGTCGACGACGGCGACGGCGAGGCCCGGGCGTGCCTGCTTCAGCGACACGGCCGCGGTGAGGCCGACATAGCCGGCGCCGGCGATGAGCACGTCGAGCGGCGCCTCGCGCTTTCCATCGGCGCCCGTTGCGTCCGGCTTGCGGTCGACCATGGCATCATCCTTTCACGGCTTCGGCCGGCCGCCGCTTGCGGCCTTGACTGCCCGCACGTCCTGTCCGAAACCGGCCATGGCATATCCTCGAAGGATTTCAAACATGACAGCGGCCATGGACGAGCTTCTCGACATTCTCGACCTCGAGCAACTCGAACACAATCTGTATCGTGGTCGCAGCCCCAAGGTCGACTGGCAGCGCGTCTTCGGCGGCCAGACCATCGCCCAGGCGCTGGTCGCCGCGCAGCGAACCGTGGAGCCCGAGCGCCACGTGCATTCGCTGCACGGCTATTTCATGCGGCCCGGCGACACCAAGCTGCCGATCGTCTACGAGGTCGACCGCATCCGCGACGGCGGCTCCTTCACCACGCGTCGGGTCGTGGCGATCCAGCATGGCCAGGCGATCTTCTCGCTGGAGGCCTCGTTCCAGCAGGACGAGGTCGGGCTGGAGCACCAGATGCCGATGCCGCGCGACGTGCCGGAGCCGGACACGTTGCTCACCCAGCCCGAGCTGCTCGGCAAATTCGGCGAGGCGGTGCCGGAAGGCATCAGGCGCTACTGGGAGCGCGACCGGCCGATCGAGATGAAGCCGGTGATGCTGAAGCACTACACGAGCCGCGAAAAGCTCGATCCGCAGCAGAACATCTGGATCCGCACCACTGGCCCGGTGCCGGAAAACCGCGCGACGCAGGCGGCCGTGCTCGCCTACCTCTCCGACATGACGCTGCTCGACACCTCGACCTTCGCGCATGGCCGCGCCATCTTCGACCGCGACATCCAGGCCGCCAGCCTCGACCACGCCATGTGGTTCCACCGCAGCCATTCGCTGGACGACTGGATCCTCTACAATCAGGACAGTCCGTCGACGCAAGGGTCGCGCGGCTTCACCCGCGGCTCGCTGTTCGCGCGCGATGGGACGCTTATCGCTTCGGTCGCCCAGGAAGGCCTGATCCGACTCAAACGCTGAGCCGGTTTCTGTTCAAGCCTACTAAATAGGCATTTTCCAGATTTTGCCTATTTTTTGATCTGGCAGCCCGATGCGCGCGCGCACAAATACTGTGCGCGGGTCACCGGTTCCCTTTGTTTACAACAGGTTAACACCCTGCTTCGGCAATTGGCACGGAGCTTGAATCCTGTCGGGCACTCTCCGGCTCTCCTCGGGATCGGTGAAGGTGTGCAAACGCGGGGGACCGCAACAGCAAAGGGTGAAACCTTATGAAAATCGTGATGGCAATCATCAAGCCGTTCAAGCTCGACGAGGTGCGCGAAGCGCTCACCGCCGTCGGCATCCAGGGCCTGACCGTCACCGAAGTCAAAGGCTACGGGCGTCAGAAGGGACATACGGAAATCTATCGCGGCGCGGAATACGCGGTCAGCTTCCTGCCGAAAATCAAGATCGAGGTCGCGGTCGGCGCCGACATGGTCGACAAGGCCGTCGAAGCCATCACCGCGGCTGCCAAGACCGGCCAGATCGGCGACGGCAAGATCTTCGTCTTCGGCATAGACCAGGCGGTGCGTATCCGTACCGGCGAAACAGACACCGACGCGCTCTAAGCGGCGAACACCCATTCCAACGGAGAGTTCAATGAATATTCCTTCCACCTTGAAGACGACGGGACGCGGGGCCGCTTCGCTCGCACTCGTCGCCATGAGCACGGTCGCCGCCTTCGCGCAGGCCGCCGCCCCGGCAGCCACCGCCGCGGCGCCCGCCGCGCCGGCACCCGCGCTCGACACCGGCAATACCGCCTGGATGCTCACCTCGACGGCGCTGGTGCTGATGATGACCATCCCCGGCCTGGCGCTGTTCTACGGCGGCATGGTGCGCAAGAAGAACGTGCTTGCCACCATCATGCAGAGCTTCGCCGTCACCTGCCTGGTGACGGTGCTGTGGTTCATGTTCGGCTATTCGCTGGCCTTCACCACCAATGACTCCGCCACCATGAACGCCTATATCGGCGGCTTCTCACGGTTCTTCCACCACGGCATCACCGTCTCGACGCTGTGGCTGCCGGGGGTCTCGAACATTCCAGAATTCGTCTTCTCGATGTTCCAGATGACCTTTGCCATCATCACGCCTGCGCTGATCGCCGGCGCTTTCGCCGAGCGCATGAAATTCTCGGCGCTGCTGCTCTTCATGGGCCTGTGGCTGGTCTTCGTCTACGCCCCGATCGCGCACTGGGTGTGGGGCGGCGGCTTCCTCGGCACAGCTGGCGTGCTCGACTTCGCCGGCGGCACGGTCGTCCACATCAACGCCGGTGTCGCGGGCCTGGTCTGCGCGCTGGTGCTTGGCAAGCGCGAGGGCTACGGCACCACCAACATGGCGCCGCATAACCTCGTCTACTCGGTCATCGGCGCCTCGCTACTGTGGGTCGGCTGGTTCGGCTTCAACGCCGGTTCGGAACTGGCGGCCGACGGCCTCGCCGGTGCCGCGATGATGAACACGCAGGTCGCCACCGCCGCCGCGGCGCTGGCCTGGATGTTCGCCGAATGGATCGTCGCCAAGAAGCCTTCGGTGCTTGGCATCATCTCGGGCGCCGTCGCCGGCCTCGTCGCGGTGACGCCTGCTTCCGGCTTCGTCAACCCGACCGGCGCCTTCATCGTCGGCATCCTTGCCGGCGTCATCTGCTACCTGTCGGCGGTCAAGCTCAAGCATGCGCTCGGCTATGACGACTCGCTCGACGCCTTCGGCGTGCATGGCATCGGCGGTATCGTCGGCGCCCTGCTCACCGGCGCGCTGGCCGATCCGGCCATCAACGCGCTCGGCAAGGACGCTTCGGTCGGCAAGCAGCTCTACGGCATCGCCTTCACCATCCTGTGGACGGCGATCGCCACCTTCGTGATCCTCTACATCGTCAAGGCCCTGGTCGGCCTGCGTCCGTCGACCCAGGAAGAGGTGGAAGGCCTCGACGTCACCCAGCACGGCGAAGTGGTGCCGTAAGGCCACCCTTTGCCAAGGGCCGGCGGATCCTCCTCCCGCCGGCCCGAATTCCTCCCAAGATCCCGTCGTGACGCTCTCGAAAGGGGCTCACGCCTTGAGGCCCGGAACAACCTTCCGGGCCTCCTTTTTTGTTCGGCGCCCGGTCAGGAGAAGTTTCGATCACATTCACTTGATCGAGCCTGAGTGAAACATCGGCCCTCCAGATTCCGTAATGGGATTGTGGGCGTCATCAAGGCGCCCGCCAAACAAGAGGGAAGGAACCATCTGATGAACCTCAAGAACATCTTCCTGGGAGCAATGGCTCTTTCGATGATCAGCGGCGTTGCACTTGCCGGTGCTCTCGATGAGCCGGACAATATGGCTCCGTTCTTCACCGATTCCAGCATGAAGACCATGAAGCCCGAGGCCGAGTTCAAGGCCGCCTGGGCTTCGACGGCGAAGGACAAGCAGGACACGATGATGAAGGAGTGCCAGGACGCGGCAATGAGCAAGCCTCACGCCGAATTCTGCGCCAACCTGATGGCATATGCCGGCCACAAGTGATTTGCTGAAGGTCGGGTCCCGAAGGCCCGATCGTTTCGTCATTTGATGCACAGAGGTGGCGGGCCGCGCAGCCTGCCACCTTTGTTCGAGCCGAAGCCCGGTAAAGGGCCATGGTTAATGCGGCCTTAACCTTCCTCCCGATAGTCTGGCGTTCGAATCTGCCGAGGTGCGACATGCGCCCGGCCAGGCAACGATCACGGGGAAGAGCATGCGTTCAGGCGCCTCAGCACCGCTCGCGCTGACCGATACGGGGCACGGCATCCAGGCATTCGCACGGCGTCAGGTCGGGCGGCTGGTCGGCGCCGGGCTGTTCCTGTTCACCGCCTTCGGCATAGCGGCTCTGGCCACATGGAATGTCGCCGACCCGAGCTTCTCGCATGCCACCAGCAACGTCGTCACCAACGCCATGGGCTATGCCGGCGCGGTGTTCTCCGACCTCGCCATGCAGTTCTTCGGCCTTGCCGCCGTCGCGGGGCTGTTGCCGGCGGTGATCTGGGGCTTCCTTCTGTTTTCCGCGCGCGGCGTCGACAAATTGCCGAAGCGCGGCTTCGCCTGGTTCGGCTTCGCGCTCACGGCCGCGGCCATCGCCGGCTGCGTGACGCCGCCCAACACCTGGCCGCTGCCGACCGGGCTCGGCGGCGTGTTCGGCGACATGGTGCTGAAAATCCCGGGCATCGCGGTCGGCGGTTATCCGAAAGGGCTTTTCGCCACCATCATAGCGGTCATCCTCGCCGCGCCGATGTTGTGGCTGTTTGCCTATGGCTCGGCGCTGATCGCGCGCAAGAACGGCTTTGCCGTCATGGAGCGCGCCGCCCAGCCCGATCGGCGCGAGCAGGACGAGATGCTGTTCGACGAGGATGAGGACGAGGGCGACGAGGGCATCCTCGCGCTCGGCGCCGTCACCCATTGGTGGCTGTCGTTCCGGGCCTTCCTGCACCGCCGCGCCGAGCGCCGCAGGCGGGAGCGCGACGAGTTCGAACCGCCGATGGAGCCCAAGGCCAGCGCCTGGCGGCGCGCCGCCGAGCGGGTCGAATCGGCCGAGTTCGCCGAGGCCCGGATGAGCCCCGGCGGCCGCGCCCGCGTCGAGCCGGAATTCTTCGCCGCCATGGTCAATGACCGCAGCGCTTCGGTCGACCCGGCCGATCAAGACATATTCGACGACGACGAGGACGTCGACCTCGACGACTTCGACGACGAGGCGCCCGTGCAGCGGCGCGGCGCCGGCGCCAAGGTACAGAATTTCCGCTCCGATGCCGCGACCCGCGTCGCGGCGCCGGCGGCGCGACCCGTGCCGGGCGCCCGCGTCCAGCGCGAGGCGCAGACATCGCTGATCGGTTCCGACACGTTCGAGATGCCGTCGCTGCATTTCCTATCCGAGCCGAGGAACGTCGCCAAGGATCCAAGCCTGTCGAAGGACGCGCTGGAGCAGAACGCGCGCCTGCTCGAAGGCGTGCTGGAGGATTTCGGCGTCAAGGGCGAGATCATCCATGTCCGCCCCGGCCCCGTCGTCACCCTCTACGAGCTCGAGCCGGCGCCCGGCATCAAGTCCTCGCGCGTCATCGGCCTTTCCGACGATATCGCCCGCTCGATGAGCGCGATCGCCTGCCGCGTCGCCGTCGTGCCCGGCCGCAACGCCATCGGCATAGAACTGCCCAACGCCAAGCGCGAGACGGTCTATCTCAGAGAGATCATGGCCAGCCGCGATTTCGAGACGACCAAGGCCAAGCTGGCGCTGGCGCTCGGCAAGACCATCAACGGCGAGGCCGTCATCGTCGACATCGCCAAGATGCCGCACGTGCTCGTCGCCGGCACCACCGGCTCGGGCAAGTCGGTCGCCATCAACACCATGATCCTGTCGTTGCTCTACCGGCTGACGCCGCAGGAATGCCGGCTGATCATGATCGACCCGAAGATGCTGGAACTTTCCGTCTATGACGGCATCCCGCATCTCCTGACGCCGGTCGTCACCGATCCGAAGAAGGCGGTCGTCGCGCTGAAATGGACCGTGCGCGAGATGGAGGACCGCTACCGCAAGATGTCCAAGGTCGGCGTGCGCAACATCGACGGCTTCAACGCGCGCGTCAGCCAAGCGGAGAAAAAGGGCGAGAAGATCTCGCGCACGGTGCAGACCGGCTTCGACCGCCAGACCGGCGAGGCGATCTACGAGACCGAGGACCTCGATCTCGAGCCGATGCCCTATATCGTGGTCATC
This sequence comes from Mesorhizobium sp. CNPSo 4661, assembly GCF_057784215.1. Taxonomy (NCBI): domain Bacteria; kingdom Pseudomonadati; phylum Pseudomonadota; class Alphaproteobacteria; order Hyphomicrobiales; family Phyllobacteriaceae; genus Mesorhizobium; species Mesorhizobium sp. CNPSo 4661. The sequence goes on from NZ_JBWGIO010000013.1 coordinate 149,337, forward strand.
ATCGACGAGATGGCCGACCTGATGATGGTGGCCGGCAAGGACATCGAGGGCGCGGTGCAGCGCCTGGCGCAGATGGCCCGCGCGGCCGGCATCCATGTTATCATGGCCACGCAGCGCCCGTCCGTCGACGTCATCACCGGCACGATCAAGGCCAATTTCCCGACCCGCATCTCGTTCCAGGTGACATCGAAGATCGACAGCCGCACCATCCTTGGCGAGCAGGGCGCCGAGCAGCTGCTCGGCATGGGCGACATGCTCTACATGGCCGGCGGCGGCCGCATCCAGCGCGTGCACGGCCCGTTCGTCTCGGACGACGAGGTCGAGAAGGTCGTCGGCCATCTGAAGCTGCAGGGCGTGCCGGAATATCTCGACGCCATCACCGAGGACGACGAGGAAGAGGACGACGACGGCCCGTCGGGCAAGGGCGGCTCCGGCGGCGGTGGCGGCGGCAACTTCGAGGATTCCGACGATCCCTACGACCAGGCGGTGGCGGTGGTGCTGCGCGATGGCAAGGCCTCGACCAGCTACATCCAGCGCAGGCTCGGCATCGGCTACAACCGCGCCGCCTCGATCATCGAGAAGATGGAGAAGGAAGGTATTGTCGGCCCGGCCAACCATGCCGGCAAGCGCGAGATTTTGGTGCCAACCGAAGAGGACAAATTCTAGGGTTTATCGATATTCAGGTGGGGCCGACCTGACCTGAATCTCGACAAACCCTTGGCCCGGGGAGACGCCAGCCCGGGCCAGCAGGCAACTGGAAATCATCTTGCGCGTTCAAGCGACGGGCTGTCGCCCGCGCCTTTGCGATGGGCTATCGCCCGAACTTGTCCGACGGAGCTGTCGCGCGCCCGCCAAACTTAAGCCCTACTGGGAGCCCAGATACTGCCACCATACGAATCACAGGAAGTGACCGGCATGAAGACCTCGACAGAATTCGCCCTCACCCGTCGCCAGGTGCTTGGTTTCGGCTTGATGCTTGGCGGAGCCGCCGCTCTCAACCTCGTGCCGGGCTACCAGCTCGTGGCCGCGGCGCAGGCCGCCGTGCCGCCGGCGGCGCAGAAGATCGCCGACCATTTCTCCTCGGTGAAGTCGATGAGCGGCGAGTTCGTCCAGTTCGGCCCGAAAGGCGAGCAGACCGGCGGCAAGTTCTTCCTCGAACGCCCCGGCAAGATCCGCTTCAACTATGACGGCTCCTCGAACTTCCGCGTCATCTCCGACGGCAAGTCGGTGGTGATCCTCAACAAGAAGCTCAACACCTCCGACCTCTACCCGCTATCGAAGACGCCGCTGAAGCTGCTCCTCGACGACCGGATCGACCTCTCCGGCGGGCGCGTCAAGGCCGTCAAGCAAGAGGACGACCTCACCACCATCAAGCTTTCCGACAAGTCGGTGTTCGGTAATGCGACGATCACCATGATGTTCGATCCGAAGACCTACGAACTGCGCCAGTGGACGATCACGGACGCCCAAGGGAAAGACACGACCGTGATGATCTTCAACGTCAAGGAGGGCGGCAACTTCCCCGCCGACACTTTCGCGATCGACTATACGGCGAACCGCGAGCTCAACACCAGAACGCGGTAGATTGCCAACTTGGCCGGCCGATCAGTAGCTTTCGTCATCCTAGGGTGAAGCGACGCGAAGCGGAGCGGAGACCCTAGGATCCATGCCGTTCCGCTTGCCGAAGAACGATACGGCGCAGAAGAACATCATCCTGTGCCAGCTTCAGTTTCCGAGGCCTGCAGCGTTGCAGCGCTCGTACGTCACGGCATGGATTCCAGGGTCTGCGCGCGTCGCTTCGCTCCTTGCTCCGCCCTGGAATGACGAAGTTGAGAAGGCTTTGGCCAATCTCGAAGGCTTGCGACATGCTTCGGCTTGTCTTCGTCCGCGCTCACTGGCACTAGTGCGGCGAGCTCAGCCGTCCCGGACCTCGCCGCATGCCCTTCACCATCGCCACCTGGAACATCAACTCCGTGCGCCTGCGCATGCCGATCGTCGAGCGGCTCCTGAAGGAGCACGCGCCCGATGTGCTGTGCCTGCAGGAGACCAAGGTTCCCGACGAGCTGTTCCCGGAAAAAGCCTTCCGCAAGGCGGGCTACGAGCACATCCTGTTCCACGGCCAGAAGGGTTATCACGGCGTCGCCACCGTCGCCCGCCGGCCGATCGAGCTGGTGGAGAAGCGGCGGTTCTGCGAGATCGACGACAGCCGGCATCTGTCTGTCAGGGTCCAGGCGGGCGGCAAGTCGGTGCTGGTGCACAATTTCTACGTGCCGGCCGGCGGCGACGAGCCGGATCCGGAGATCAACCGCAAATTCCGGCACAAGCTCGATTTCGTCCATGAGATGAACGGCATGCCGGCGAGCCAGGACGAGCTATCCGCGTCGATCCTGGTCGGCGACCTGAACATCGCGCCGCAGGAGCATGACGTCTGGTCGCACAAGCAGTTGCTCAACGTCGTCAGCCATACGCCGGTCGAGACGACAAATTTCGAGGCGATGCGCGAGGCCGGCGGCTGGGTCGACCTGATGCGGCTCAACGTGCCTGCAGAACAGAAACTCTACACCTGGTGGAGCTATCGCGCGAAGGACTGGGAGGCATCCAACCGCGGCCGCCGCCTCGACCATGTCTGGTCGTCCGCCAACCTGGTGCCGAATTTCGCCGGCTACGAGATCCTGCAGGCGGCGCGCGGCTGGGAGAAGCCGTCCGACCATGTGCCGGTTATTGCGCGGTTCGATTTGGATTAGGCGAGTGGTGGCGGATGGGCGTCTGCCTTTGCGGTCGTCATTCTAGGGTCTGCGCGCGTCGCTTCGCTCCTTGCTCCGCGCTAGAATGACGAAGTCGCTCCTGCGCTGTTTCGCCAGGCCTAAAGCAGGTCGCGTGAAAAAGAATTCACGCGACCTGCTTTAAGTTTTTGATTTTAAGCATGTCTTTGTCCCGAAACCGGGCCCACTTTCGGGAGACATGCTTTAACCCGTAAATCGCGGCGCCAGTTTCTCAATGCGGGCGATCATCTGCTGGAACTCCTCCAGGATGCGCTCATGCAGCAGCACAGCGATCTCCGGATATTCTTCCAGGATTCGGTGGAACATCTTGCGGCTCAATCGGATCACTTCCGAATCGACCGCGGCGGAGGCGCTGGTCAGCCGGTTGGTGTCGGCGATCAGCGCCAGTTCGCTCAGCATGGTGCCCGGGCCTGCCGTACCGATCGGGACGCGTTCACCGCCCAGCTCCCGATAGAGTGCGATCAAGCCGCTGACTACAATGTAGGCAGAGTCAGCGACGTCGTCCTCGCGGTAGAGCTTATGGTCGGCCTGGAGCACCGTGGTCTCGGCGCCGAAGGCGAGCAGGCGCAGCTGTTCCTGCGTGAAGCCCTGGAAAAGCTTCACGCTGGACAGGATTTGGATGTCGTCATCCAGCGCCATCCTAGCTGTGTCCCCGAGCGGTCAGTCCAGTCCCTCCTTTGGAGCGGCGCGTTCTAAAAGGACGCGCGAGAAACGCTCCAACACTAACAGCCTGCACACCGTGCGAGGCATCCATCGAGCCGATCCATCACCCTCCAGTATCAGGATCGTACCCGAAGCGGTCCCGCCCCGACCGCTCATTCTGTTGGTTCTGACGCAATTCCGGACGGAAAACCGCCTCACACTTTTCCTGGAATTGCTCTAGATCATGAAATGTTTAAGGAACCAGCTTGTAGCCGCCGCTTTCTGTCACAAGAATTTCGGCATTGGAAGGATCACGCTCGATCTTCTGGCGCAACCGGTAGACATGGGTCTCCAGCGTGTGCGTGGTGACGCCGGAATTGTAGCCCCAGACCTCTTCCAGCAGCACGTCGCGCGTCACCACCTTCTGGTCGGCGCGGTAGAGATACTTGATGATCGAGGCTTCCTTCTCGGTCAGCCGCACCTTGGCGCCGCGCGGATCGATGAGCAGCTTCTGGCTCGGCTTGAACGTATAGGGGCCGACGGAGAAGGTGGCGTCCTCGCTCTGCTCGTGCTGGCGAAGCTGGGCGCGGATGCGCGCGAGCAGCACGGCGAAGCGGAAAGGCTTGGTCACATAATCGTTGGCGCCGGCCTCGAGACCCAGAATCGTGTCGGAATCGGTGTCATGGCCGGTCAGCATGATGATCGGCGCCTTGTAGCCGCCCTTGCGCAGGATTTTCACCGCCTCGCGGCCATCCATGTCGGGCAGGCCGACATCCATGATGAGCAGGTCGACGACGCCGCCGCGCGCCGTGGCAACGCCTTTTGCGGCGGTCGATTCCTGCTGGACGTCGAATTCTTCGTAGAGCGCCAGTTGCTCAACCAGGGTGGCGCGCAGGTCGTCGTCGTCATCGACGATCAGGATGGTGCGTGATGTCATGGATCAATCCGTTGTTTTAAAAAGAATATTCAGTTGACCTCCCCCCATTTATGCGGAAGCTCACCGGCGCAACAGCCGATCACAGTGATTTGTTCCGTGACACAATCATACAAGAAAAAACGCGCGCGCAATGAGGCGGGCGCATTTTTGCCGAAAGGCCTGAGGGTTTTGGTCGTGCGCGCCCGGCCCGGCAACCCCGCGCAGGGCTTCCTGCAAGCCGGCAAAACGGTGTTTCCCTGCGCCCTGGGGCGCAGCGGCATCACTGCCAACAAGCATGAAGGGGATGGCGCGACGCCGCTGGCGTCGATGCGCATCCTGTCAGGCTATTTTCGGGGCGATCATTTTCCGGGCGGGCGCAGGACAAAGGTGCCGATGGCGCCGGTCGGTCCGGATCTCGGCTGGTGCGAGGTGCCGGACGACCGCAACTACAATCGCCCAGTGAAGATCCCTTATGGCGCGAGTCATGAGCGGATGAAGCGCGACGACCGGCTCTACGATGTCTGCCTGGTGCTCGACTGGAACATCGCGCCGCGCCGGCGCGGGCGCGGCAGCGCGATCTTCTTCCATCTGGCCCGGCCGGACTTCACCCCGACCCAAGGCTGTGTGGCGGTGACGGCGCGTACCATGGCGAGGCTGCTTCCGTTGCTGTCGGATAGGACGGTGGTGAGGGTGGTTAGATAGGCAGTAGGGAGTAGGGAGTAGGGAGTAGGGAGTAGGGAGTAGGGGGATGCGTCCGCCTGCCCTACTGCCTAGTCCCTATTGCCTACTGCCTAATCCCTACTGCCTCTTTCCCGGTTTCTGCCAACCCGTGCCGAGCAGCCCGATCTCGCGAAGCTCCCGGTCCATCGTCTTCGAGATGTCGCGGCGCCCGGCGCCGATGTCGCGCAGCTGGTTGTCGGAGAGGTCTTCGACCGACTCCTGGGGGAGCCGGGCGGCGACGCGAGCCTGGCGCAGCCAATCGCGTGCCGAACGCAGCCAAAGGGTGAGGCTGGAAGTGGATTCCAAAGGGGTGCAGGGCTTCAGGGCGATATCAGACATGGCTCTATCCGTGTTTCTCCGGATATCAAATCCGGTTTGATGGTGTTTCGATGAGGCCATCATGCCGGATTGAAAACCAAACGAGAAACGAGTAGTTCTTTTCTGATCATCAAGTTTTATTTGGAGATCGCATGGCCAGGCTGCTGCCCGGGACGCGCGCGCTGCGGACGTTCGAAGCGGCCGCCAGGCATCTCAACTTCACCCGCGCCGCCGACGAGCTCGGCCTGACCCCGGCGGCGGTCAGCCATCAGATCAAGGAAATCGAGGACCAGCTCGATCTGGTGCTGTTCACGCGCACCAGCCGCACCATCCGGCTGACCGAAGCGGGCAACGTGTTGCTGGAGGCTTCGGTCGATGCGCTAGACCTGCTCAACCGCGCCGTCAGCCGCGCCCGCAAGATGACGCGCGGCACGGCACTGCTGAAGGTGACGCTCGACGCGCAGTTCGCGACGAAATGGCTGATGCGGCGGGTCGACGACTTCCGCCAGCAGAAGCCGGGCATCGAGCTGCGCTTCGACATCACCTACGATGTCCGGGATTTCGACCTCGACGACGTCGATATTGGCATCCGCTTCGGCACCGGCAGATATCCGGGGCTCGCCGCGCACCGACTGTTCGAGAACATCATCATCCCGGTCTGCAGCCCGGCGCTGCTGGCGTCAGGTCCGCCGCTGAAGGAGCCACGCGATCTCTTCAACCATACGCTCGCTCACATCGAATGGTCGCGGCAGGGCGTGACATGGCCGAACTGGCGTATGTGGATGCAGGCGGCCGGCGTCGACGATTTCGACGACAGCCGCACGCTGGTGTTCAGGTCCTCGACCGACGCCACGCAGGCGGCGCTCGACGGCAACGCGGTGGCGCTGGCCGATTTCGCCATGGTCGCCAGCGACCTCTCGCAAGGACGGCTGGTGCAGCCTTTCGAGCTCGGCATCAAGGTGGCGCCCGACTTTGCCTATTTCCTGGTCTATCCCGAGGCCGTGAAGGACGACGCGCGCGTCGTCGCTTTCCGCGAATGGCTTACCGAGGAAGCGGCAAGGACGCCGACGTGAAGGCGCGTCGATATTCAGGTGAGGCCGGCCTGCAAAAGTCGGTTTCCTGCGCTTCCGGTGCTCACGTACTTTAAGTACGCTCCGCTCCGGCCTTCGCCGGCCGAAGCCCTCATAAGGGTCTCCGCTCCATGAAGGCTACGGCCGGCGTAGGCCGGTTCTCAGAAACCGCCATTTTCGGCTCGGCCTGACCTGAATCTCAACCCGCCTCAAGCTGCGGGCGCGGCGGGCGCGCCAAACCAGCCGATGACGGCGCCGATGATCAGCATCACGCCCAGCCAGTGACCGGCATCGATCAGCGTCAGGGCCCAGCCGAAGCCTTCATAGCGATGGTTGACGGTGAGCGTGGTGGCGATGAAGCCGAGCCAGAGCACGAAGCCGAACAGCAATCCCGCGATCGGGTTCGGCTCGCCGCCGGTTATCGCACCCACCACCAGTGTCAGGACAAGCGCCATGATCAGCTCGGCGACGAAGCTGACGACGAACGGAACGGCCGAGCGTTTCATGGTGGCCGGGTCGAGCTTGGCCGCCTTCAGCCAGGGCTTGCTCAAGCCCATGTACCAGGCGGCACCGAACAACCATGCGACGACAGCGGCGGCGACCACCGCCAGCCAGTTCACGACCGAAAAATCCATGCTTTCCCCTCCAGATCGAAATGCGATGGAACGCTTGTTCGCTCATCCCGTCAAGCAAGGCGCCAGACGGTCGTGCGCTTGACCTCGGCATCCTCCAGCACGCGCGTCACCGGAACCTGGTAGACGGCGAGCGATTCCAGCCCGGTCCTGGGAAGGTAGGCTCGGCCCGGATCGCCGACGAGGATCTCGGCGCCGCGCGCCCGCAGGCTGGCGAACCAGGGCAGCAAGCTGTCGGCGAAAGCCTTGTCGTAGAAGACGTCGCCGGCAAGCACGACGTCCCAGCCGTCGTCGGAGCCGACGCAATCCGCGCCGAGGAATTGCCCTTCGACGGCATTGGCTTCGAGGTTGAGCGCGATCGCCGTCTCGCAGAACGGGTCGATGTCGGCGGCGATCACCTGCTTCGCGCCGGCTTTCATTGCGGCGATGGCGACGAGGCCTGAACCGGAGGCGAAATCGAGCACGCGCCTGCCGCGCACGGTTTCGGGATGGTCGAGCACATACCGGGCGAGACCCTGGCCGCCGGCCCAGGCAAAAGCCCAGAAGGGCGGGGGCAAGCCAATTGCGGCCAGCTCCTCCTCGGTGCGCAGCCACAATTCATGCGCCTCGTCGGCGAGATGCAAAATGACTTCCGGCACATGCGGCGGCGCCATTAGCGCCGTGTTGTCGAGGATGAACTTTTTCGCGCTCTTCGGCGTGAGCTTCGTCACGGTGCCGGGTTGAGCTCGGCCATGCGGCAGACCTCTTTCCACTCGGCCGGCGTCACCGGCTGCACGGAAAGCCGGCCAAGCCGGACCAGCGCCATCTCGGCGAGCTTGGGATTGGCCTTGACCTGTTCAAGCGTCACCGGCTTCGGCACGTCCTTGAAGGCGCGGATGTCGACGCATTCCCAGCGCGGATCGTCGGTGGTGGTGTCGGGGTGCGCTAGCGCGCAGACCTCGGCGATACCGACGATGTCGAGCCCCTCATTGGAGTGATAGAAGAAGCCGAGATCGCCGATCTGCATCGCTTTCATGTTGTTGCGGGCGGCATAGTTGCGCACGCCGTCCCATTGCGTGCCGGCCTTGCCCTTGGCCTTCAGCGCCTCGAAGGAAAAGACCGAAGGTTCGGACTTGAACAGCCAGTAGTTCATATCTCTTGTCCCATCGCTTGCCGCCACGCATGGCGTTCCCATCTATGCTTACCCTCTCGCCCTTGCCGCGGCGAGAGCAGCGAACGATCATGCGCCGGCGGGCTTCTGGAACACCCAGTTCCACGGACGGATCTGGACGCTTTCGAACAGGCCGGCTTTGGCATAAGGATCGGCGGCAGCCAGGGCTTGGGCGCCAGCCATGTCGGGCGCCTCGATCATCACCAGGCTGCCGTCCGGCTTGCCGTCGGCGTCGAGGAAGGGACCGGCAAAGGCAAGCCTGCCTTCGCCGATCAGACCTTCCAGGAACGCCGCATGCGCCGGCCGCGTGTCGACGCGCAGCTGCAGGCTGCCGGGCTTGTCCTTGCAAATCAACGCAAACAGCATTTTTTCACTCCGAGGGTTCAGATGTCGGTTTCGGTCTTGAGCGGGCGTGTCATCAGCGCGGTCACGGCCTGGCCGATGGTCACCTTGCCGTCGAGGATGGCAGCGACGGCGGAAATGATCGGCGCTTCGATGCCGCGCTCGGCGGCGATGCGGGCGGCAATGCCCGCCGTCGGCACGCCTTCGGCCAGAGGCAGGCCGGCAAGCGGCTTGCCCTGGCCGAGCGCCAGGCCGTAGGCGAAGTTGCGGGACTGCGCTGACGAACAGGTGAGCAAGAGGTCGCCGAGGCCTGAAAGCCCCATCAGCGTCTCCGGCCTGGCGCCGAAGGCGGCGCCGATGCGGCGCAATTCGACGAAGCCACGCGTCACCATGGCGGCCTGGGCGCTGGCGCCAAGCCCGGCGCCGGTGACGGCACCGGCGGCGATGGCAAAGACGTTCTTCAGCGCGCCACCGATTTCGACGCCGATCAGGTCGTCGCTGGAATAGCAGCGCAGGTTTTCCGCCGAAAAGCGGGCGGCGAGCTCTGCCGCCAGATCGCCATCGCGGGCAGCGACCACCACGGCCGTCGGCAGGCCGCGCGCGACGTCGCTGGCGAAGCTCGGACCGGACAGCGCTGCGACCGGATTGCCCGGCAGGCTTTCCGCGACGATCGCCGAGAGCAGCGCGCCGGTATCGCGCTCGATGCCTTTGGCGCAAAGCACAAGCGGCACGCCCTTCGGCACGTGGCCGGCGGCGGCAGCCAGCACCGCGCGCAGCGACTGCGCCGGCGTGACCGCAAGCACGCAGTCGGCGCCGTCGAGGGCGGCAGCCATATCGCTGGTGGCCGCGATGCCGGGCGCGATCCTGATGCCGGGCAGATAGCGCGGGTTCTCGCCGCGGGCGACGGCAGCGACGGTTTCGGTGTCGCGCGCATAGAGCCGGACATCATGGCCGGCGCGCAGCATGGCAAGCGCCAGCGCCGTGCCCCAGGCGCCGCCGCCAAGCACCGCCACGCGCCAGTTGCCGATGGATCGCTTGGAGGTCATGCCTTGGCACCGCGCCGGCCAGAGCCGACCAGTGGTGCCGAAACGCTGTCCAGCGGCCAGCGCGAACGCGGCACGAAATCGGCGGTGTTCTCGTCGGCGATGCCGGCGCGCAGCCGCTCGATGCCGGCCCAGGCGATCATCGCCGCGTTGTCGGTGCAGAGTTTTTGCGGCGGCGCGATGAAGGCGAAGCCGGCTTCAGAACAAAGCGTTTCAAGCGTCACCTTGATCGTGCGGTTGGCGGCAACGCCGCCGGCGACGACCAGCGCCGGCTTTGCCTGGCCGGGGAATTCCTGGCGGAAGCGGGCAAGGGCGCGGCCGACACGGTCGCCCAGCGCGTCGGCCACCGCCGCCTGGAAAGAGGCGCAGATGTCGGCGACGTCCTGGTCGCTGAGCGGCGCGATGGCGGTTGCCGCCTGGCGCACCGCCGTCTTCAGGCCCGAGAAGGAGAAATCCGGTTGCGCCGAGCCCTTCATCGGACGCGGAAAGGCGAAACGGCGGAGATCGCCGCTGGCGGCGGCCTTCTCGACATTCGGTCCGCCGGGATAGGGCAGGCCGAGCATCTTGGCGGTCTTGTCGAAGGCTTCGCCCAACGCATCGTCGATGGTGGTCGCCCAGCGCTGGTAGTCGCCAACGCCGCGCACCGCGACGATCTGGGTGTGGCCGCCGGAGACGAGCAGCAGCAGATAGGGGAAGTCGAGACCGTCGGTCAGCCGCGCCGTCAGCGCGTGGCCTTCGAGGTGATTGATGGCGATCAGGGGCTTGCCGGCGGCGGCGGCGATCGCCTTGGCGGTCATCAGGCCGACGATCAGCCCGCCGACCAGGCCCGGCCCCGCCGTCGCGGCGATCGCGTCGACCTCGTCGAGAGAGACGGACGAGTCGGCAAGTGCTGCCTCGACGATGCCGTCCAGCGCCTCGACATGGGCGCGCGCGGCGATCTCGGGCACGACGCCGCCGAAGGCCGCGTGCTCCTCGATCTGGCTGAGCACGATATTGGACAGGATTTCGGGCGCAGCGGTGCCGTCCAGCGCCACCACGCTGGCCGCCGTCTCGTCGCAACTCGTCTCAATGCCCAGAACGCGGATCAATTGGTCGCTGTCCATAAAGATTGTGTCACCGGAGGTCTGTCGATATTCAGGTGATGCCAGCCCGCAAGTGGTGGCTTTCTGCGCTTCCGGCGCTCACGTACTACAGTACGCTCCGCTCCGGTTCTCGGAAGCCACCACCTTCGGCTCGGCCTGACCTGAATTTCGACAGACCTCGGTCAACGACGGGGGTTATCACGGACCGCGCGCCATGCAAACTTTGAAAATCGGAACACGCGGCAGCCCGCTGGCGCTCGCCCAGGCGCATGAGACGCGGGCGCGGCTGATGCAGGCGCATGGGCTGCCCGAGCAGGCATTCGAAGTGATGCCGATCTCGACAAGCGGCGACCGCATCCAGGACCGGCCGCTGTCGGAGGCCGGCGGCAAGGGCCTGTTCACCAAGGAAATCGAGGAAGCGCTGCTCGACGGCCGCATCGACATCGCCGTGCATTCGTCGAAGGATATGCCGACCGTGCTGCCCGGCGGGTTGGAGCTTACCACCTTCCTGCCGCGCGAGGACGCCCGCGACGCCTTCATAGGCAAGACCGTGAAGCGAATCGCCGACCTGCCGCATGGCGCGACCGTCGGATCGTCGTCGCTTCGCCGCCAGGCGCTGCTTCGCCGCATGCGGCCGGATTTCGAGGTGGTGATGTTCCGCGGCAATGTGCAGACCAGGCTGCGCAAGCTGGACGAGGGCGTCGCCGAGGGCACCATCCTCGCCTATGCCGGGCTGAAGCGGCTCGGGCTCGAACATGTCGTCACCGACCTGATGTCATTGGAGGATTTTCCGCCGGCGCCGGGGCAAGGCGCGATCGGCATCGAAACGCGCATCGGCGATCGCGATGTCGAGAGAATGCTGGCGGCGATCCATCACGTGCCGACGGGCCAGGCATTGGCGTGCGAGCGCGCCTTCCTCGCCGCGCTCGACGGCTCGTGCCGCACGCCGATCGCCGGCCATGCGACGGTATCGGGCGAGAAACTGTCCTTCACCGGGCTGATCATCTCACCCGACGGCACGGAATCGCACGAGGTCCGGCTGGAAGGCGAGGCCGCGGACGCTGCCGAGATCGGCCTCGACGCCGCGCGGACGGTGCGCGCCAGGGCTGGTGCTAAATTCTTCGACGGCTGGGCCTGACATGGTCCGCGTCCTGGTGACGAGGCCGGAACCCGGCGCGTCGCGCACGGCACGACGCCTCGAAACCCTGGGATTTCAGCCCGTCCTGCTGCCGCTGACGGAGACGAGCGCATTGCCTGCCGAGGTGACCATCGGCGGCGATCCCGTCGCGGTCGCCGTCACCAGCGCCAATGCGGTGCGGCATGCGCCGAAAGTGCTGATCGCGGCGCTTGCAAACCTGCCCTGCCACGCGGTTGGAAAAAGGACGGCCGAAGCCTGCCGCGCAGCGGGATTTGTGTCCGTCACGGATGGTCCGGGCGATGCCGAGGCGCTGGCCGACGCCATCGCCGACGGCCTTGCCGGCAAGGCAATCGTGTATTTGTGCGGCCGCATCCGCTTCCCGGGATTCGAGCAACGGCTGGCGGCGGCCGGCGCGCATGTCCAGGCGATCGAGACTTACGACACGGTCGGGATCGACTATGGCGATGCCGACGTGGTCGGCCGCCTCTCGGACCATCCGGTCGAGGCCGCGCTGCTTTATTCGGTCAAGGCCAGCGCCGCGCTGGTCAAGCTGATAGCCCGGCCGGCTTTGCAGCATCTTTTTGAAAAAACGGAATTTTTGATGCTCTCCGCGCGCGTCGCCGAGCCGTTAGATAGGGTCGCTGGGCGCAGGATCCAGATCGCGCTGCAACCGGATGAGGATGCGCTTCTCGCGCTTTTGTCGCAACCGCGCTAGGCCGCGTCATCACACCGCCCCTTTTCACCGCTTGGTGATGTGCTAGAGCATCCCCTGGACCCTTTGAACCATCCCCAAGCCAGTTCGCGGAGCCCAAGCATGGTCAAGACGCCGAAGATGCGACATTCGAAGACCCGGCGCGAGCCGGTGACCATCGAACTCGAGCCCGGCGCCGTCTCGCGAATCACCGACGAGGATGCCGCCAAGGCCGAGGCCAATGCCGCGCAGACCGACGAGGCGAAGGCTGAGGAGGCCGTCGCCGCTTCGCAGCCGGAGGCGCCGGAAGAGCCGATCCATGCCGAGCAGGCCGATATCGAGCCGTGGGAGCATAGCGACGCCACGCAGGCAGCGGCCGACAAGCCCGAGGCCGGCAAGGACGAGCCGGAGGCGCCGTATCCCGGCGGCTCCGATGCCCCGAAGAGCCAGGCCAAGGGCTTCGAGTACAATTTCGAGGACGCGTCCGCTGCCGGCGTTGCCGCTTCGGCAACGAAATCAAGCGAGACACGGGGTGAGGATCGCGTGCTGCAGCCATCGCGCAAGACCGGCGTCAACGCCATCGCCGCGGGCGTCATTGGCGGCGTGATCGCGCTTGCCGGCGCCGGCCTGCTGCAGTCGGTCGGCCTGCTCGGCGCGCCGGGGTCGGGCGGCGGATCGCTCGACGGCGTCAATGGCGAGCTCGCTTCGCTGAAGAGCGAAATCGCGGCGCTGAAGGAAAGCGGCGACACCGGCGCGTCCGCCAAGGTCGACGGTCTTTCCTCGGCGCTCGAGCAGGTCAAGGCCGATATCGCGGCGCTGAAATCCACCGCAGGACAGAGCGGCGACGGCACGGCCCTCAAGGCGCTCGGCGACAAGGTCGGCCAGATCGAGACGACCCTCGCCGACCTGCAGAAGAACGGTAACGCGGCGCCCGTCGATCTCGGTCCGCTCAACGAGAAGATCGCCGGGCTCGACGCATTGGTGAAATCGACCGGTGACGCGGCCAAGGCCGAGGACGGCCGGGTCACGGCGCTGGAGCAATCCGTGTCGCAGCTTTCCGGCAAGGTCGAGGCGCAGGCCTCGCAGCCCAAGATCGCACTGGCGATCGCCGCCTCGGCGCTGAAATCGGCGCTCGACCGCGGTGCGCCATTCGCGACCGAACTCGACACCTTCGCTGCGATCGCGCCGGATGCGCCTGAGCTCGCGGCGCTGCGCTCCTATGCCGAGAAGGGCGTGCCGACCCGCGCCACCATCGCTTCGGAAGCCGATGCCGCCGCCAATGCCATGATCGAGGCGGCAAAGCCCGTCGACCAGAATGCCGGTTTCTTCCAGAGCCTGGTGTCGAGCGCGGAATCGCTGGTCAAGGTGCGGCCGGTCGGCGCCGTCGAAGGCAAGGGCGCGCCGGAAACCGTGGCCCGCATGGAAGTGGCGATCAATCAGGGCGACTACGCCAAGGCGCTCAGCGAGTATGACACGCTGCCCGACGCGGCAAAGGCGGCCGGCGCCGATTTTGCCGGCAAACTGAAGGCGCGGCTGGAGGTCGAGAAGCAGCTCGAAGCGCTGATTGCCGGCGCGACGAAGGCGTGAGGACGAAAAGATGATCCGCCTCCTCGTCTTCCTCGCCGTCGTCTTCGCCCTGGGACTGGGCTTTGCCTGGCTGGCCGACCGTCCGGGCGACATGCTCGTCACCTTCAACGGCTACCAGTACCAGGTCACGCTGATGGTGGCGGCGGTGGCGATCGTCGCCGTGGTCGCGGCGGTGATGATCGTCTGGTGGCTGATCAAGTCGCTGTGGAACAGCCCCTATACGATCTCGCGCTATTTCCGCGTGCGCCGCCGCGATCGCGGCTACCAGGCGCTGTCGACGGGCATGATCGCCGCCGGCGCCGGCGACGGCGCGCTGGCGCGCAAGAAGACCAAGGAAGCGGTGAAGCTGATCAGCTCCGATCAGGAGCCGCTGATCAACCTGCTCGACGCCCAGGCCTCGCTGCTCGAAGGCGATCACAAGGGCGCGCGCGAGAAATTCGAGCGCATGCTCGACGATCCGGAGATGCGGCTGCTCGGGCTGCGCGGGCTTTATCTCGAGGCCGAGCGCCTCGGCGACCGCAATGCCGCGCGCCACTATGCCGGCCGCGCGGCGGAGGTCGCGCCGCAGCTCGCCTGGGCAGCGGAATCGACGCTCGAGGAGCTGACCGAACGCGGCGACTGGGACGGCGCGCTGAAGCTGGTCGAGGCGCAGAAATCGACGCGGCAGATCGAGCGCGACGCGGCCAACCGCCGCCGCGCCGTGCTGCTCACCGCCAAGGCGCAGGCGCTGGTCGACAGCGACCCGAACGCGGCCCGCACTGCGGCGCTCGAAGCCAACAAGCTGGCGCCCGATTTCGCGCCGGCGGCGGTCATCGCCGCCGATCTGGTTATCCGGCAAAACGACGTGCGCAAGGGCTCCAAGATTCTGGAAGCCGCGTGGAAGGCCGAGCCGCATCCCGACATCGCCGAGCTCTACACCCATGCCAGGCCGGGCGACGCCGTGCTCGATCGCCTCAACCGGGCAAGGAAGCTACAGGAACTGAAGAAGAACCACGCCGAATCGTCCATGGCCGTGGCGCGCGCGGCGCTCGACGCGCAGGATTTCGCCACCGCGCGGCGCGAAGCGGAGGCCGCGATCCGCATGGATCGCCGCGAGGGCGCCTATCTTCTGCTCGCCGATATCGAGGAAGCCGAGACCGGCGACCAGGGCAAGGTTCGGCAGCTGCTGTCCAAAGCCGTGCGCGCGCCGCGCGATCCGGCCTGGGTGGCGGACGGCGTCATCTCCGAGCGCTGGGCGCCGGTGTCGCCGGTTACCGGCAAGCTCGACGCCTTCACCTGGCGCGCGCCGATGGAGCGGCTTGGCCAGCTGATCGACAGCGACACGGATGTTGCCGTGCCGGCAATCACCGCCGCGCCGCCGGCCGAACCCGCTGAAAAGGCGATCGACATCGTTGCCGACGCGCCCGTCGAAGAGCCGGTATCGGCGAATGGCGGCGAGAAGGATAAGGCGGTGGCCGAAACCGTCGGTGAGGCGGAAACCATAGGCCAGGGTTCGGAGCTGCCGCCTCTGCCGGACGATCCAGGCGTTGCGCCGGAAGAAGAAGCGGATAAATCGCCGCGCCGCTTTCGTTTGTTCTAAAGCTGTGTTCTGGGGCCGGGTTTTGGTGGGCAGGGAAAAGGTGTCGATGTTCGAGCGTGTGTTGTCCTTCCTGAGGGATCTGCCGGCCGGCGGCGAGACCAGGCCGAGCGCCGACGATCCGCGCGTCGCGGCCTCGGCGCTGCTCTACCATGTGATGAACGCCGACGGCGTGCGCCAGGACGTTGAATGGGAGCGGTTCAAGCAGATCCTGGCCGAGACCTATTCGGTGAGCGGCGAGGAGCTCGACGCACTGGCCGCGGCCGGCGAGCGCGCCGACAATGAGGCAATCGACCTCTACGCCTTCACCAGCGTGCTCAAGCGCGAGCTCGATGCCGAGGCGCGCAAGGCCTTCATCGGCCTGATGTGGGAAATCGTCTATGCCGATGGCGAGCTTGACGAGCTCGAGGACAACACCGTCTGGCGGGTCGCCGAACTGATCGGCGTCGAGCGTCACGACCGCATCGAGGCGCGCCGCAAGGCGGCGGCCGAGGTGCCCGGCGCACGGGGCAAGTCGAGCGACGAATAACAGGACCCTTCGCCTTCCATGCCACCCAGACCGAGGCCGAGACCCAAAATCCTGATCGTGCTGCATCAGGAGAATTCGAGCCCCGGCCGCGTCGGCCATATGCTGCTGGAAGAAGGTTTCGATCTCGACATCCGCCGGCCGCCGCTCGGCGACGAATTGCCCTGCACGCTGGATGATCACGCCGGCGCGGTTATCTTCGGCGGACCGATGAGCGCCAATGACGAGGACGAGTTCGTCCGCCGCGAGACCGATTGGCTGCAAATCCCGCTGAAGGAGAATCGGCCGTTCCTCGGCATCTGCCTCGGCGCGCAGATGCTGGCCAACCATCTCGGCGGCAGGGTCGAGGGCCATGGCGAGGGCCTGGTCGAGATCGGCTGGTATCCGCTGAAGGCGACTGACGCCGGCAAGAAACTGCTGCACTGGCCGGAGATGGTCTACCAGTTCCACCGCGAGGGCTTTTCGCTGCCCAAGGAAGCGACGTTGCTGGCCACGGCGGAGACCTATCCCAACCAGGCGTTCCGTTACGGTGAGAATGCCTGGGGCATCCAGTTCCATGGCGAGCTGACCCGGGTGATGATGCAGCGCTGGGTGGTGCGCGGCGCGCATCGCTTCGAATTGCCCGGCGCGCAGCCAGGCCGCGACCACTTGGGCGGCCGGCTGATCTGGGACATGCACCTCAAGCGCTGGCTGAGCGAATTTCTGGGACTGATCTTCGGCAAGCCGGTCGTGGGGTAGGGCAGTCCGATACCCCTGAACGGCCGGGCTTGACCCGGGCCTGCGCCTGACCGCGCGCCTACCTGCTCGCTGCCTTCGAATCCCGAGCCGAAGGCAGGCTGGCCTTGAGGAAGCGGTGCCAGGCGCCGCCGAGGATCAGCGTGGTTTCGGCCTCGGCGAATCCGGCCGAGAGAAGGCCTGCCGAGAGTTTCGGAAAATCGAGGTTCGATCTGAACCAGGACGGCTGCGGCGGAAAGCTCGCGGTCGCCTGGAGCTCGCGGGTCCAGCGGCCTTCGCGCATCCAGCGCACGACGCTGTCGGGCTGGTCCTGGCAAAGATCCGAGCCGATGCCGAGATGATCCGCTCCCGTGATCCCGGCCGCTTCGGCAGCCATTTGCCCGAACTGCTCCAGCGTCGTGTCCGAGCCGTTCGGAAGGTGCAGCGGGTAGAGCGACAGGCCGAGCAATCCCTGCTTTTCGCGCAGCGCTTGCAAGACGGCCCTCGAAACATTGCGGTTGCTGTCGCGCAGCCAGCGCGGATTGGCATGGCTGATGACCACCGGGCGCTCCGACAGCGCGATCGTTTCCAGCGCGGTCCGCTCGCCGGCATGCGACAGATCGATGATCATGCCGAGCCGGTTCATCTCGGCGATCGCCTCGCGCCCCATCCGCGTCACGCCGCTGTCTTCCTGTTCCATCCAGCCGCAGCCGAGCAGCGACTGGTTGTTGTAGGTGAGCTGCATGAAGCGGATGCCGAGATCGAACAGCATCTCGATCAGGCCGATGTCGTCCTCGATCGGCATCGGGTTCTGCAGGCCAAGCAGGATCGCCGTCCGGTTGGTGGCCCGCGCCCGCTCGATGTCGCCGGCATCGCGCGCCAGGAGGATCAGGTCCTCATTGTCGCGAAGCCAAGTGCGCCAGTCGACAAGATGGCGCACCGTCTCGCGAAAACCTTCGTGATAGCCGACCGTGGCGTGGACCGCGGTCAGCCCGCCCCGGCGCATCTCCTCGAAAATTTCGCGCGACCAGTTGCAGTATTGCAGCCCGTCGATGAGCA
Organism: Mesorhizobium sp. CNPSo 4661; assembly: GCF_057784215.1. Classification (NCBI taxonomy): domain Bacteria; kingdom Pseudomonadati; phylum Pseudomonadota; class Alphaproteobacteria; order Hyphomicrobiales; family Phyllobacteriaceae; genus Mesorhizobium; species Mesorhizobium sp. CNPSo 4661. Next base: position 167,326 of record NZ_JBWGIO010000013.1, read on the forward strand.
CTTGCGGCGCAGCGTTGGTCATTCGGGCGCGCCCGCGTGGATGTAGGACGTCTTGACCTGGGTATAGAACTCGACCGCGGCGCGGCCCTGCTCGCGCGGGCCGTAGCTCGAGGCGCGAACGCCGCCGAACGGCACATGATAGTCGGTGCCGGCTGTCGCGAGGTTGACCATGACGCAGCCCGAGCGCGAGGCGTGGCGGAATTTCGTCGCACGCGCCAGCGAGCGGGTGGCGATACCGGCCGTCAGCCCATAGGGCGTGTCGTTGGCCAGCAGGATCGCCTCCTCGAGATCGTCGGCTGGAATGACGCAGGTGATCGGCCCGAACATCTCCTCCTGGTTGATGCGCATGCGCGAGTGGCCGTTGAGGAACACGGCGGGCGCCATGTAATGGCCGCGATGCGCGAGATCGAGCGCTTCGCCGCCGGTCGCAAGCTCTGCTCCTTCGCTGATGCCGAGCGTCATATAATCGAGATTGGCCGAGAGTTGCTCGGCGCTGACGACCGGTCCCATCTGGACGCCGGCCTCAAGCGCATGGCCGACCTTCAGCGCCCTGGTCTTCGCCAGCAGCTTCTCGACGAAGGCGTCATGGATCGGCCGGTGGACGATCAGGCGGGAAGCCGCCGTGCATTTCTGGCCCGTGCCGCCGAAGGCGCCGTTCACGGCAAGGTCGACGGCGCGGTCGAGGTCGGCGTCGTCCATAACGACGAACGGATTCTTCGACCCCATTTCGAGCTGCAGCTTCACGAAGCGCGCTGCGGCCAGCGCCGCGATACCGGAGCCGACGGCGCCGGAGCCGGTGAAGCTCAGCCCTTGGATGTCGGCATTCGCTGCAAGCTCGCGGCCGATCGTCGATCCCGACCCCATGACCAAGTTGAACAGACCTTTCGGGATCGGTTGCCGGCTGATGATCTCGGTCAATGCCCAGGCGCTGGCCGGAGTGACGCTGGCCGGCTTCCAAACCACCGCATTGCCGAAAGCCAGCGCCGGCGCGATCTTCCACGAGGCTGTGGCGATGGGGAAATTCCAGGGCGAGATGATCGCGACGATGCCGAGCGGCTCGCGCTCGATCAGCACATCCACGCCGGCTCTGACGGAATCGGCCGAGGCGCCCAGATTACGCAGCGCCTCGGCGGCGAAATAGGTGAAGAACTGGCCGGCGCGATAGACCTCGCCGACACCTTCGGGAAGCGTCTTGCCCTCCTCGCGCGACAGCAGTTCGCCAAGCTCCTTCGAGCGCGCCATCAATTCGCGGCCGATGGCGTCGAGAACGGCGGCTCTCGCTTCGAGCCCGGCCGCCGCCCACTCCCGTTGCGCGTTTTGCGCGGCCGCCACGGCGTCATGGATGTCGGACGGCCGCGCCTGCGCGAAACGCCCGACGATGTCGGTCACATCCGACGGATTGACGTCCTCGACCCAGTCGGCGCCGTCGCGCCATTCGCCTGCAACGAAGTTCTGACCGTTCAGCATCGGGTTCGACCTGCATCAAATTCGGTTGACAACGACCTAACCAATGCTGTGAACTTCAATCAAGCTCAATTTTTGGCACAAATGTTCAGGCAAGCTTAACAGTGACGAAAACGATCAGCCTGACCGGCATGCGCAGCTTCGTCGCGGTCTACGAGACCGGCGGCGTGCGCGCCGCGGCCGATCAGATCGGCCGTACCCCGTCGGCGGTGTCGATGACCCTGAAGCAGCTGGAAGACGACATCGGCGCGCCGCTGTTCGAGAGCGAACGCAAGGGCGCGCTTTCTCCAGTCGGCCGTATCGTGCTCGACGAGGCGCGCGCCATGATCGCGCATTACGACCGCGCCTGCCTGGCCATGACCAGCTATGCGGCGGACCGGCAGGGCCGCTGCGACGTGGCCAGCGTGCCTTCGGTCGCCGTGACCTTGCTGCCGCGCGCCATCGCCCAGCTTCGCGCCGAGGGCAGCCGGTTCGACATCCACGTCCGCGACAGCGATTCCAGCGCCATCGTCGACGCGGTCGAAAACGGCATGGTCGAGGTCGGGCTGTGCGTGCTTGCCAGCAAGCGGCCGCAGCTCAGTTTCGAGCCGCTGTTCCACGAGCCGCTCGATTTCGTCTGCCCGGCCGATCATCCCCTGGCAAAATCGAAGCGTCCGCTGAAATGGGCGCAGCTCGACGGCGAGAGCTTCATCCGCAATGGCGCGGCCGCGGCACTCGGGCTTGCCGAGACCGAGGCGCTTGCCGCCGGCTCGAAACTCACCGCGACCAATGTGAGCTCCAACCTGGCGATGGTGGAGGCGAGGCTCGGCGTCACCATCCTGCCGCGGCTCTGCCGCTGGAAGAGCAGCCACGACGTGCGCTTCGTGCCGCTTGCCGACCCGCGTTCGAGCCGGACCGTCGGCTGGATCGCCAAGGAGGGCCGCAATCTGCAGCCGGCGTCGCTGCGCTTCATCGAATGCATTCGCCAGCAGGCGCAGGCCGGCGAGAGAGAGTTCGGCTATGCGGCGGCATGATTGGTGGGTGAGGGGATGACGCGCCTGACGCAAGCCAGCATCGAAACGCTCGCTCGTAGGGCGCTGGTGCGGCACGGCGCCAGCGAGGTGCAGGCGCGTGCGCTCGCCGCAGCCGTCGCGGCCGCCGAACGCGACGGCCTGAAATCGCATGGGCTGATGTATCTGCCGACCTATTGCGAGCACCTGACTTGCGGCAAGGTGCTCGGATCGGCCGAACCCAGCCTGACGCGGCCGGCTCCGGCGGTCGTTGCCGTCGATGCGGGCAACGGCTTCGCCCATGCGGCCATCGCCCTTGGCCTGCCGGCGCTGATCGAGGCAGCCCGCACGCAAGGTGTCGCGGCGCTTGCCGTCCGCAATTCCTACAATTGCGGCGCGCTCGGCTATCACACCGAAAACATCGCGCAGGCCGGCCTTGTCGGCTTGGGGTTCACCAACGCGCCGGCCTCGATCGCGCCCTGGGGCGGCCGCAAGGCGGCGCTCGGCACCAATCCCTGGTCGCTGGCGGTCCCGGACGGGCAGGGCGGCGCGCGCTTCGTCATCGACCAGAGCGCCAGCGTCGTCGCCAAGAGCGAGGTCATCAAGCGCGCCCGCGCCGGCGAGCCGATCCCTCCCGGCTGGGCCTTCGACGTGAGCGGCGAGACGACCACCGATGCCGGCGAGGCGTTGAAGGGCACGATGGCGCCGGCGGGCGGCTATAAGGGCGTCGGCTCAGCATTGCTGGTGGAGATCTTTGCCGCATGCCTGACGGGAGCCAATCCCGGGCTTGTCGCCAGCCCCTTCTCCGGCACGGCCGGAGGGCCGCCTGGAACCGGCCAGTTCTTCCTGGCGATCTCGCCTGACGCCACGTCGGCCGGGGCGTTCGCGGGCAATCTGGAGACCGTCGCCGGCGCCTTTGCCGGCGAAGCGAGGCTTCCAGGCACAAGGCGCTTCGGCGCGCGCGAACAGAACACCAAGGACGGCATCGAGGTGGCGGCCGAGACGCTCGCCACGCTCGAAAAACTCGCAGGGACCGCCGCATGACGGCGATCGCGCTGCGCCCGCCGGAGGTGGTCATGCGCCTTAAGCGGCTGGGCGCCGCGCATCCGACACGTCTCAGTTTTCTGCGCCAGCTGATCCGCCGCGCCACCCGGGAGAAATGGCGGGTGCGCAAGCACCGGTTCGATCTGGACGACAATGGATTCGGGCGCGCGGTCTATGCGGTCGAGACGCCGGCAAGGACCTACAGCCTGGTCGCCTTCTCGACGCCGCTCGACGACGAGAAGCGGTCCGACCGGGTGATCGCGCAAGCCTGGGACACGAGCTACGTGCTTTATGACGGATTGCCGGACGCCGCCGAGGTGGCGCGGCTGGAGGCAAATGCGCCGCTGCAGGAGGCAGGCCGCTACACCAGAAGCGAACTCGTGCTGGCGCGCGCCAACAAGAGCGTGCGGCTGTTCGAGGACGTCGCGGCGGTGCTGGCGCAGGGACGGCAGCCGGACGAGGAGCAGTTGCTCGGCGTCGGCTATCTGCTGCGCACCACAGCCGTCTACGGCAACGGCAAGTTCGGCATCGCCGACCGCGACGAGATCGCCGCGCGCCCGGAGCTTGCCGGATCCTTCCAGGCCGAGATGCTCACCGTCTGGCTGATACGGTCCTTCACGCTCGACCTGGTCGATCACATCGCCTGTCGCCGCAACCCGGCCGGCGCGGCGAGCCTGGCGCCGGAATTACGCCGGGCGCTCGGGGTGGGCAATGCGACGGGGCTCGGCATGGCTCCGTTCCTCGTTCGCCATCCGCTTTTGACGCATAGCTGGTTCCTCGCCCGTGAAACCGCGCTGGCGCGGGTGCGTGCAGAGCCGCATGCCGGCGAGGCGGAACGAGACATTTTCTCGAAGGCGCTCGCTGATCTGCGGCAGCGCGTGGCCCGCTGGCACAGCGACGACGCCGGCCAGGCCGCCGCAACCCGGTCCCTGGCCGCCGATCTCGATGCGCTGGCCGAAAACCTCGACCGGCTTCTGGCGAAAGCACGGCCCTGGGATGCGGTCTATCGCTTCGCGGAAGAACATTTCTCGCTCGAAGGGCAGGAGGCCTGCGTCTCGCTGATCCTCGAGCCGCATGGCGCCCTGGTCGACGAGCTTGGCGACACGATGAAGGCCGACGAGACGCCTGGACATGCGATCGACGGCAGCATCACCTGCGGGTCGCTCCACCAGGTGCTTCTCGACAGCTATTCCTGGGCGGGAAAAGTCGACTTCGCCGAACCGTCCGCCAATGCGCGCTTCTGGTATGTATCGGCGGAGAAGCTCGAGCCCCGGCTCGGCGAGCGTTTCGAGGAGGACGGCGCTGAGCTCGAACAGCCGCTCGCAACCGCGCGCGACGCGCTCGCCCTGGCGGCCGCGCTGGCGCAGGAGCTGGCCTCGACCAGCGTCGCCGACTTCCTGCTGCGCCGGCCCGAATGGCGCCATGCGGTGCGGCGCGTCCAGATCGTCGCCAGATTTCCTTATGCCGAGATCCACGACAATCTGATCGGCGCCGACTTGCGGCCCGTCGACATATTGCGCGCCAAGCTGGCGTTCTTCGGCGCGCGCAGTTTCGATCCGCGCTCCGACCGCTGGCTGCGGATCGCGCTGTTCAGCGGCGAGCCGCTGATCGAGGATGTCGCCACGATGGCGCCGGCAGGAGAGGCCGCGTGATCGACCTGTCGCTCAACGAGGTGGAAACGCTGAGCACCAAGGCGGCGCGGGGCGCCGGATTTTCATGGGGACTGGCCGAGGATATCGGCCGCGCGGCGCGCCGGATCGCGGTCGAGAACGACAATTGGGGCGAGGCCATGCTGAGCCTTGCCGAAAACGCGCAGTCCTTCGCGGCGCCCGATCCTGCCCGCGCGGCGCGCTGGCGAAAAGGCGAGGTCGACAAGCCTGCCGAAACACCGCTCTGCCCGATCCGCACCGGGGCTTTGCTGCTCGACGATCCGCTTCCGGCGAGCGCGCTGCCGCTGACGATCATCAATGTCGGCCTGCCTGTCTGGCTCGACGCCATGCTGCGCCGTTCGGCGATGCGCCTCGCGCGGCCCGTGGGGCCGGTGACGCGCGCCGATGTCGTCGTCGAACACCGCGCCGAGATCGAGCAGTCGGCCACGGGCCGGCGCGGCGCGATCGACGAGCGGACGCTCGCGGCGCTCAATTCCTTCGCCGGCAAAACCTATGTTCCGGAAAGCGAGCGATCGCGCGTGCGTGGTGCCGGCGGTGGCCGGGTGGACGATTAATAACAAGGGGAGAAAGAAATGAGCGCAGCCGATGGCCAGAAGATCGCCATGCGTGGGGCGGGTTATTACTCGGCCAACACCGTCGGCGCCAAATACGTCATCGACAAGGTTGGCGATCTCGTCGTCAAGGCCGTCGCCGGGATGCCCCGGCTGGCCGACGGCCAGCCATTCGCCGTCGCCGATTTCGGCGCGGCCGACGGCGGCACCTCGATGGACATGATGCGGCGGCTGGTCGGCGCCGTTCGTGAGAGGGAGCCGGACCGGGCGATATCGATCACCTACACCGACCTGCCGCACAATGACTTCTCGACCCTGTTCAGGTTGAGCCAGGGGCTGCTGGGCACCTCGACGGAGGTTCCGCTGGCCGAGACGCCTTCCCTCTACATCTTCGGCAGCGGCACCAGCTTCTACCGCCAGATCGTGCCGGACAATTCGCTCTCGTTCGGCTTTTCCGCCACGGCGATGCACTGGATCAGCAAGCGGCCCTGCATGATCGCCGACCATGTCCAGGCGGTCGGCGCGACCGAGGCCGAGCGCGGAGAGTTTCGCGCCCAGGGGCTGCGCGACTGGCAGACGATCCTGCTCGCCAGGGCGCGCGAGCTGAGGTCCGGCGGCAGGCTGGCGCTGGCCAATTTCTGCGTCGACGAGGAAGGGCGCTATCTCGGACATACGACCGGGGTCGACATGTTCGACGGCTTCGCGCGCCATTGGCGCGACCTGGCTCGGGCAGGGCGGATCAGCGAGACGGAATATGTCAACGCGACGTTCCAGCAATTCTACAAGACGCCGGACGAGTTCGCGGCACCCTTCCGCGATTCCGCTTCGCCGGTGTCGCAGGCCGGACTGAGGCTGGAAAACATCTTCACCATGGTGACGCCGTGCCCCTATGCCGAGGCCTTCCGGGTCCATGGCAATGCGCAGACCTTCGCCAGGGCCTATGTGCCGACGCTCCGCTCCTGGTCGGAAACCGTCTTTGCGAACGCGCTCGATCCTTCGCGTCCCGCGGCCGACCGTGCCGCGATCGTCGATGATCTTTACGGCGCGTACGAAGCCGACGTCGCGCGCGCCCCCGAAGGCCATCGGATGGACTATGTCCACTGCGTGACGGAGATCGTCAAAGGATAGGTGATACCGCCACGGCAAACTCCGCGCTGCTCCCCCGGAGTCAAAGAACTTCAAGGAGTCGGTTCGGCGGTCAGGTTCTGTATTTTCTCGAGGAGATTTTTGACGAGCAGCTGGTAGACGCGCGTGAGCTCGTCCGGCGACAATTCAACCCTGATGTCGTACTTGCCGGAATAGTTCACCTGCAGATCGACCGTTCCGAACAGCGTCGTTTTGCCATCGCGAATGTCGGTAGCTACGATCATGCTCGCCAATGGCTGATCCAGCAGAATGACGCCTGGTTCTCCGGGATGATTGTGCGTCGTCGTGCGTATTTTCACAGCGTAACCCTCCTGTTAGGCCTGTCCAAAATAGAACCGTCCCCTCAAAACGCGAGGAACAAAAATCGTATCGGCGCAGCCACCATCTGTGTTATGCGCCGCCCAACCAACCAAAGGACGACAGCTGTGAGCGAACTGACCGTGGCCGATGCGACCGAAAGCATCTATGCCTCACTCCGAGCGGACAATGCCGACATCGATGCGCATATCGCGACACTCAAGGCGGCGCTGGCACGCGAGGGGAAGAAACAGGCGGTGTTCGATCCGACCAGGTTGGTGCAGAACAACCGCGCCGGTCGCAAGTTGATGCAGGCGTATTTTCGGCAGCGCGGCGTGAGCGTCAGCTTTTCTGATTAGCCGAACCGCAAGCGAAGCGCCCACTACGGCGCTGCCGCCACCGGTTCGTTCCTTCTCATCGTCAGCTCGTAGTTGAGCCGATAGCGGCCGCCTTCGAAATTCCAGATCAGCGGGTTGCGCACGCCGTCGAGCGAACTGGCGCCGGGCGGCAGGTCGGGAAACTCGTTGGCATGACTGGGGTCGTTGGGGCTGGTGTCGTCTTGCTCGAATACCTTCATCCCGGCGTGGTCGACAAAGGTCAGGTTCGTGCTACCGAAGCGCGCCCAGTCCTTCTGGTCGGCGGAGTCGTCGCAGTCGAACTCGACCTCGCCCCCAGGGGGGAAGCGGATGGTGCGGCTGTCGATCGACAATTGCGTGAAGATGTCGTCGGAGCCGAATTCGGGATTGGTCTCGTCCTCGCAGATCAGCGCCTTGAGCTCGAGATTGCGCACCGTGGTCTGCATCGAGGCGCGCACCCGCACGGCCTGGCTTCCCGCGGCCGCCTGATGGATGACGAGATAGCCATGCGTGCCGTCGCCCATGGCGTCGCTGACGATGCGGCTGGTGCCGGAGACCGCGATCGGCGGCTCGCCGCCATGCGGGTTGTCGAACTCCTCCAGCGTCGCCTTGTAGCGGCTCGGATCGGGCAGGCCATCGGCTGTCAGCGTCACGGTCTGGTCGGCGCCGCTGTCGGCCTGGCCGACGACGTCGAAGCGAAACCAGGCTTCGTCCTGGCTGCCCAGCAGGCTGCCGGCTTCGGTCAGCGAGGCGAATTGCGGCGGCTCGCCCGGCTGCAGCGGACAGGCCTCTTCCTTGGTCGCGCAGGTGTGGCGGCGCACCAGCAGCGCATAGTTGCCCTGCCATCTGCGGTCCTTGCCGGTCACGCGGATGAAGAACTCCTTGGGCAAGGCATAGGTATGGACGGTGAAAATGTGCTCACCGTCCTGCACGGTCCTGGTGCTGCCATAGTAGCTGGAGATCGGCGTCGTCATGTTGGACGGCTGGTAGATGTCGATGTTGACGTCCGGATTGTCGGGTCCGATCGAATAGCTGCCGGCGTCCTGGCGCACGACATGGAACCATTGCATGGAACCCGGATAGCGGATCTGGGTGACGTCCTGGCCGTTCCTGAAGTCGATCAGCTCTTCGGCCTGCGGCTTGCCGTCCGGGCCCTTCTTCGTCATCAGATTGACCGGATAGGCGATCGACGGGCTGCAGAAATTATTGCCGAGGTTGAGGTCGGCGGTCAGAAGATTGTGGTCGCTTTCGAGGTCGACAAAATCGACCGGGATGGTCACGTGCTGAACGCAGATCGGTCCCTCGATGCCGCCGCTCAGATAAGGCTTCGGCGCGGCGAGAATGTAGTCGTAGCGCTCGCCGTCGATGTAGTTGGAGATTCCGGGATCGGCGCCGTTGGTCGCCGCCCAGCTGTCATAGTGCTGGGACGTCCAGTACGTGCCGGGGGTGGCGAAGCGGCGCGCCCATTCGCCTGTCGGCGGGTGGAACAGCGGCACGTTCATGTCGCCCATCACCAGAACGCGCTCGCGCTTGCGCTGCGCTGGCGTCAATGGCGACAGCGTCGTCTCGATCAGCTTCTCGATCTGGTCGAACTGCGCGTCGCGCGCGTCGGCATGCAGCTCGGCCGGGCTCTTCTCGAAATAGTCGGCCTGCATGTGGGTGAAGACGACCGTATAGTTGCTTTGCGAAGGCAGATGCAGCAGCCGCACGATCGCCGCGCCCTTGCCCGACAGGCAGTCGACACCGCCGCAATGGTCGTAGAGGGTGAAGCCCACCTCGTCAGTCGCCGCATCCAGGGTCTCGCCGTCGTTCTTGCCCCATTTGAAGCTGTCGTCGGGCAGCGGCATGAACTTGAAATCGCTCTTGGCGAACAGCATCAGGCCGCTGTCCTCGCCGTCGATCTTCTCGACCGGCTCGCCATAGATCGCCACGGCAGCCGCCGGATCGAGACTGGTGATTGCGTCGACAATGGCCTGCGGCCGCACCTTCAGCAGCGCAGCGTCGATCTTGCGGACATAATTCGGATAGACGGGCTTGAGCTTGTCGATGAGGATTTGCTTGGCATCCTCGTCCCATGCCTCGTTGATCGCGATTATGTCGAAGCGGTCGGTGTCCTTCAGGATCGTGTCGGCCAGATGCTCGGCCTGTTTTTCGGTCTGGCCCTGAATCTGCACGAGGCAGTCAGCGAAGTTCGGGTTGGCGCATTTGAAGATCGGCGAGAGCAGATAGGCGTTGAACGTCGCGACGCGAACCGTCTCGACTTCCTGCGCCCTGGCGCCGCCGATCGGCGAGGCAGTCAGCGCGACAAGCAGGATGATCAACCTGGCCAAAACCTGATCTGACCAGAACGTGCGTCCGGAACGAAACATGGCAATTGCCCCCAATCGTCGCCTGATCGCCAGGCTGGCGAATAGTAACAAACGGGAGAGCCCGAACCGTGAAGCCATTCACGCTGCCACGGGCGAAACTTTGGCGGGCGTGGATCCGTCAACGGATGTCGGCGTAAGCCGCCTGGGCCGACTGCGTCGAATCCAGCGGCCCAGATCAAGAACTCGATCAGTTGCGGCTGTTGAGGTGCCGCACCTGGCGCAGCGCCGGGAACAGATAGGCCCACAGGCCGGCGACGGCGATGGCGCCGATGCCGCCGATCACCACGGCGGGAACCGTGCCGATCAGCGCCGCCATGGTGCCGGCGCGGAATTCGCCGACCTCGTTGGAGGCGCCGACGAAGACCTGGTTGACGGCGTTGACGCGGCCGCGCACCTCGTCGGGCGTCCAGAGCTGGATCAGCGTCTCGCGGATATAGACGCTGAACATGTCGGTGGCGCCGAGCAAGGCAAGTGCTGCGATCGACAGCCAGGTGATGGTCGAGACACCGAACAGCACGGTGAAGGCGCCGAACAGGGCGACGAAGCCCAGCATGATCTTGCCGGCATGGTCGCGGATCGGATGGCCGGCGAGCCAGACGGCGACGCAGATGGCGCCGATGCCAGGCGCCGAGCGCAACAGGCCGAGGCCCCAGGGGCCAAGCTCCAATATGTCGCGCGCATAGACCGGCAGCAGCGCCGAGGCGCCGGACAGGAGCACGGCGAAGAGGTCGAGCGAGATCGCGCCGAGCACGATCTTCTCGCCCCAGATATAGCCGAAGCCGGCGAACAGTGTCTGCATCGTCGGCTTGTCGGTAGCAGTCTGCTGCGCGGGTTTCGGGATGGTGAAGACAAGCAGCGCCGCGACAAGCATCAGGACCGCCGCGGTAGCGTAGGCGATTTCAGCCGAAAGGCCATAAAGCAGGCCGCCGGCGACCGGGCCAACGATGGTCGCCGTCTGCCAGGCGGAAGAATTCCAGGCAATCGCGTTGGCGAAGTCTTCTTGCGGCACGAGATTGGCAACCAGCGAGGACGATGCCGGCCCGTAGAAGGCGCGGGCGATACCGAACATGGCGAGCACGACGAAGATCGGCAGCGGGCCGCCAAGGCCGCGCAGCGTCAGCAACAGGAGCGTGAGCGCGCAGCCGGCCTCGACGAGCGTCGACAATGTCATGATCAGGCGGCGGCCGAAGCGGTCGGCGACCACGCCGGTGACAAGCACCAGGAGCAGCGAAGGCAGGAACTGGACGATGCCGACAATGCCCAGGTCGAAGGGATTGCGCGTCAGGTCATAGATCTGCCAGCCAACCGCGACAGAGACGATCTGGGTGGCGAAAGTCGTGAGGAAGCGCGCCGTCCAGTAGCTGAGGTAAGGCCGGTGCCGGAACGCTGCGTAACGCTGGTCTGGAGACGTTGCTTCGACGGTCATGATTCAAGGGCCCCGTTGCGACAATGGCCGGCGGGGCACTTCCACGGTGGGCGCTGGTCCGGCCGCAACCCTTTAGCCCAGTTCGCCCTCCAGCGCGCGCAAAAAATCCGCGCCGGATCGAAGAAAATCGAAATTTTCTGCTCCGCTAAGGCGATTCAGCCCCTCAACGCAGCCGAGATGGCCGACAGGCCGCCGCGCAGCTCCGCTTCCGTCGGCCAGCCGAAGCCGAGGCGGAAGAAGCGTTTCGGCATCTCGAACCAGTGGCCGGGACCGACATAGGCGCCGTGTTCCTCCAGCAGCCTGGTGTAGAACTTGTCTAGGTCGAAGCCGGCATCGACGTTGAGCCGCGGGAAGCCGACGACGCCGCCTTGTGGCCGCACCCAGTCGACCAGAGGCTCGCCGTCGATCCAGGCCTGCACGATGTCGCGGCGCCTGGCCATGTCCGGCAGCAGCGAGCCGAGAAAGGCGTCACGGCGTTCGAGCGCGGTGCGGGCGATCGCTTCGTCGATGACGCTGCCGCAAATGCCGATCTGCTCCTTGGCGGCGAGGAATGTTTCCTGCAGCTCCGGATCGCGGGTTATCAGCCAGCCGATGCGGATGCCCGGAATGCCGAACGCCTTGGACAGCGAGCAGACGCTGATCGCGCTTGGGCTGAGCGAGGCCGCCGCGGGCAGGCGTTCGCCATAGGAGAGGTCGCGGTAGGTCTCGTCGACCAGCAATCGGCATTTGCGGTTTTCGGCAAGCGCAATCAGCGCGTCGAGGTCGGCGCGTGTCATCATCGTGCCGGTCGGGTTGTGCGGGCAGGTGACGCTGATCAGCTTGGTGTTCGGCCGTATCTCTGCCGTGACGCGTTCGATGTCGACGGCAAAGCCCTGGTCGAAATCGAGGTCGACATAGGAGATGGCGCAGCCGATCGCCTTCGGCGTCTCGATGTTGGTGGCGTAGTTCGGCCGAACGACCACGAGATGGTCGCTGGGTGAGAGCAGTGACGTGGCGATGATGAACAGCGCGCCGGCCGCGCCGGCGGTCACCAGCACATCGTTGAGGGAAACGCCCTTGTCCTGCCCGGCGATCAACGCGCGCAACGCCTTGTCGCCGCGATGCTCGCCATAGAAGAGGGTGAGGTCGGGCAAGGCCAGGCCGATGTTGGAGAGTTTCTGGTCGGCGATGGAGCTTTCGGAGAGGTTGTAGCGGATGCGGTCGTAGCCGTATTCCTCCGGCGCTTCCTTCTCGATCAGCATCCTGGCGTAGTTCATGGCCTGCCCCCCCAATCTCCGGTAGTAACCAAGCCATAAAAGCAGGAAGCCTGCCAAGGCGGATTCCTCGGCAGGCTTCGTTAAATCATTGGTACAGGCGCGTTACTTCAGGCTGTCGCCTTGGCCTTCCTGCCCTTGGCGGGCTTCGCGGGCTCCGGTTCCGCCTTGCGGCCGAGGCCGATCGACTTGGCGAGCTGCGAGCGCGACGCCGCATAGTTGGGAGCGACCATCGGGTAGTCCACGGGGAGGCCCCATTTGGTGCGATAGGCTTCCGGCGTCAGGCCGAAATGCACGCCGATATGACGCTTCAGCGATTTGAACTTCTTCCCGTCCTCGAGGCAGATGATGTAGTCCGGTGTCACCGAGCGCCTGGGATTGACGGCCGGGACCGGCGGGGGCGCCGCGGGCTCCGCCGGCTGGCTGATCCCGCCGATCGAGGAGGCGACGCTGGCGATCAGTCCGCCCAGGTCCGCAGCGGGCAAGCGGTTTTTCGCGACATAGGCCGATACGATGTGAGCGGTGAGCTCGAGCAGGTCGATTTCCTTGGCTGTGCTGGTGTCCTCGTCCACGTAGTCCCTCCATTTCTGCCGCAAGGCTGCGAAAACGATCCGGTTTTCGCGGTGTGTAATGTCAAGGCGCTGCGGGCATTGTTTGCGAATTCGGAAAGCCGCGGGGGCCACAGGCCGGCGAATTCCTAGTCGGCAAACCTGCGCGACGCAACGTTTTGTCGTGTCAATACACGCTGTTTTGAACAATTATACTGAAATGTAACAATATCAGACGATCAGCGCCTTGTCGCGCCATAGACGAAATCCACCCTCGAAAGCGCGAGTGTTGTCGCCGCGCCGGGATTTTTCAGGCAATTCATCGAGCTTGTCGACATTGCCGCCGCCGATCACGATGTAATCGGGCTGCAAGGCGGCGCGAAGCCTGTTGACCACGTCGAAAACGTATTTGCGCCACTTCCTCTTCCCGCGTTTCTCCAGCCCGCGCTCACCGACATAATCCTCGAAGCTCGCTCCCTTTTTGTAAGGGAGGTGGGCAAGCTCCATGGGCTGGCCGACATTCTTGATGATCATGGCGGCGCCAAGGCCCGTGCCGAGGCCGAGGAAGAGCATGCGGCCGCCATCATAGCTGCCGATCGCCTGCATCAGCGCGTCGTTGACGAGCTTCACCGGCTTGCCGAAGGCGGCGCTGAAATCGTAGCCGTTCCAGCCCTTGCCGAGATTGAAGGGGTCGAGCGAGGGCTTGTTGTCGCGCACGGGGCCGGGATAGCCCATCGAGATGACGTCGTAGTCCAGGCCCTCGGCCAGCTTCTTGACCGAAGCGACGACCTGGTCCGGGGTCAGGCTCGGCCCCGACGCGGTGCGGCGCATCTCGCCGCCGGCGCTGGTGAGGATCTTCACATGCGAGCCGCCGACATCGATGGCGAGCACGATCGGATCGCTGCTCGCCGCGGCGGTTTTTGCTGCTTTCGCCATCTTGTCCTCCCGAAACTACTTCGTCGGATTGATCCAGCCGTCGGGCGGGCCGAAGCCGTTCATGGCATCGGCCGGCCCCCAGGTCTTGGGCGCATAGATTGCCGGCGCCGCGGTGTCGCCGAGCACCGGGCCGACGATGCGCCAGGCAAGCTCGGCCGCGTCCTGGCGCGTGAAGAGCTGGCCGTTGCCGTTCATGGCGTCGCCGATCAGCCGTTCATAGGGCGGCATGTCGCCCTTGGTGTCGTCGAGCGCGGTCAGCTCAACCTGCTCGCCGATCATGTCGTCGCCGGGGACCTTGCGCTGGGCGCCGATCGAGATCGCCACCTGCGGGTCGATGCGGAAGCGCACATAATTGGCGTCGTCCGGCTTGATCGGATCGAAGACGTCGAGCGGCGGCCGTTTCATCCGCACGATCACCTCGGTGCAATGTACCGGCATGTTCTTGCCGGCGCGGATGAAGAAAGGCACGTCGCGCCAGCGCCAGGTGTCGACGAAGAAGCGCACCGCGGCGAAGGTCTCGACCGGCGAGTTCGGCCGCACACCCGGTTCGGCCAGATAGCCATCGAACTGGCCGCGCACGACATCGTCCTTGGTCAGCGTGCGGATCGCGCGCAGCACTTGCACCTTCTCGTCGATCAAATCGTCGGCCGAGCGGCCGACGGGCGGCTCCATGGCCAAAAGAAGCAGGATGTTGAGCAGGTGATTCTCGATCACGTCGCGGATGCAGCCGACATCGTCGTAGAATTTGCCGCGGCCCTCGATGCCGAAATCCTCGGCCATGGTGATCTGGACGCTCTCGACGAAGTTGCGGTTCCAGATCGGCTCGAGGAAGGAGTTGGCGAAGCGGAAATAGAGCAGGTTCTGGATCGCTTCCTTGCCGAGATAGTGGTCGATGCGGAAGATCGACTGTTCGTCGAACACCAGATGCAGCACGCGGTTCAGCCAGCGCGCCGACTGCAGATCGTGGCCGAACGGCTTTTCCACCATCAGCCGCGCGCCGCGCGCGGTGCCGGACTGCTCCAGGCCTTGCACGACCGTCTCGAACATGGTCGGCGGCACCGCCATGTAATGCAGCGGCCGCTGTGCGAAACCCAGCGCCGTCTTCAGCTTCTCGAAGGTCGCGCCGTCGCGGTAGTCGCCGCTGACATAACGCAGCAGCGAGGCGAGCTTGGAAAAGACCTTGTCGTCGACACTGCCAAGCGCGGTGACGATGCCGTCGCGGGCCCGGTCCACCAGTTTGGGGAGTTCCCAAGGATCGAAGGCGACGCCGATCACCGGCTCGGTCAGCGTCCCCTTGGAGACCATCTGGTAGAGCGCCGGGAAAATCTTCTTGTGCGCAAGGTCGCCGGTCGCTCCGAAAAGCACCAGCGTGTCGGACCTCTCCTGGCTCATGCCGTCTCTCCCCTCACGCGCCGGTCTTCTTTTCGAGATGGCCGCCGAAGGCATAGCGCATGGCGGACAGAAGCTTGTCGGCAAACTGCGATTCGCCCTGCGATGAGAAGCGGTCGAACAGCGCCGACGACAGCACCGGCGCCGGAACGCCGGTGTCGATCGCCGCCTTCAGCGTCCAGCGGCCTTCGCCGGAATCGGAGACGCGGCCGCCGAACTGGGCCAGCGCCGGATCGCTCTTCAACGCGCCGGCGGTAAGGTCGAGCAGCCAGGAGCCGATGACGCTGCCATGTCGCCAGACCTCGGCGACCGCGGGCAAGTCGACGTCGAACTGGTAGTATTGCGGGTTTTCCAGCGGGCTGGTCTCGGCATCGGCGGTACGCTGCCTTTTACCGGCATTGGCCGACTTCAGGATGTTCATGCCTTCGGCGTAGGCGGCCATGACGCCGTATTCGATGCCGTTATGCACCATCTTGACGAAATGGCCGGCGCCGCTCGGCCCGCAATGCAGATAACCGAAGGGTGCGGTGCCGGCATCCTTGGGCGGATTGGCGCCGGCATCGGCGCCCGGCGCCAGCGTGGCGAAGACCGAATCGAGATGCTTCACCGCATCGTCGGGGCCGCCGATCATCAGGCAGTAGCCGCGTTCGAGGCCCCAGACGCCGCCGCTGGTGCCGACATCGACGAAGTTGATGCCCTTCACAGCCAGCTTCGCCGCCTGGTCGACGGCGTCGTGATAATAGGAATTGCCGCCGTCGATGATGATGTCGCCGGGCTCCATCAGCGCCGCGACCTGGTCGACGATCTTGCCGGTGATCGCGGCCGGCAGCATCAGCCAGGCGCAGCGCGGCTTGGCGAGCTTGCCGACGAATTCGTCCAGCGAGGCGGCGCCGACAGCGCCGTCCTTGACCATGCCGGCGACGCTTGCCGAATTGATGTCGTAGACGACGCATTCATGGCCGTCGCGCATCAGGCGCCGCACCATGTTGGCGCCCATCCTGCCCAGTCCCATCATTCCGATCTGCATGGTTTCATCCCGATTGCTTGAGGAAAGAGAAGTATAATGGCCCTACTGGATCACGATTGGGCGTCGATGCCGACGCTGAAGTCGACATTCTCCCAACGCATCGCCTCGGGCCAGAAAAAAGTGAAGACGATGGTGGATCCCGGCCGCAGCCGGTTAACGGGCAAATCCACCAGATGGACGCCGAAGGCATTTTCGGCCGTCCTGCTGTCCTGCACGGTCAGCCATTTGTCGCTGCTCCAATGAACGACGCCGGGCACCGATAATTCGACGCGCAGCGCCTTGCCGGCAGGGATGGAGCGGATCTTGTTGTTGAAGCGCCAGATCCGCAGCGGCGAGACCGTCTTGCCCTCGATGTAGCGTTCGATGCCTTGCGGCGGCAGGTCGAAGACGGCGCCGTCGCGCAGCGAGCGCAACAGCTTGATGTGCTCGGCATGCGCCCAGACCAGAGGCATGGCGCTGCCGGAAGGGGCGCCCAGCCGCAATTCGCGGTCCGGTATGTCGGGGCGATCCCAGACCTGCTCCGGCAGAAGGCCGCCCACGCCGGCCGAGCGTTCGAAAGTCTCCAGCAGTTGCGCCGCTTTGTCCTTGCGGCCGGCGGCCAGTTCGTAATGGGCGCGCTCGCCCGCAAGCAGCGGCCACGGACGCCCCCGGCCGGTGCCGTCGAAGGGCGCGCCGTCCTCATGCTCGCCATAGCCGTCGCCGGTATAGCGGTACCAGAGCGGCCCTTGCGGCAGGTCGCAGCGCAGCTCGGCGTCGATCGCCTTGACGGTGTTGAGGATGCGCGGATCGTCGGCGGCCCTCAGCCCGAAACGCACCAGCGCCAGGGCGTCCGGGCTGATGATCGCCTCGGCCGGCTTGTCGGTATCGCCAGGTGGCCGGTTCTTGATCGGCACGAAGCCGTCCTTCGGCGATGCAGCGCCGCCTTCATCGGGCGGCGCGATGCGGACATAATAGCCTTCGATGCCCGCTTTGGCGCTTGCCTCGGTGCCGGTGACATAGGTCCAGCGCTCGATCTGGTCGTTCCAGCAATCGGCGGTCTCGCGCAGATAATTTGCCGGCTCACTTTTGCCGCAGGCGTCCAGCATGTCGGCGGCGGCGAGCAACGCGGCTATTTCCACGGCGAGCGTGAAGGGGCTGTAACCGGCATCCTCTTCCCAGCGATCCTCGCCGGTGACCGGACCGTTGCGCACGACATAGGCGGCCGCCTTCTCCATCATGGCCAGGAAGTCGGCGAGCTTCGACTTCGGCAGATGGCCGGCGCGGCGCAAGGCGTCGGCCAAAAGCAGCGGAAAGGCGCATTCGTCCATCTGGATGCCCGGCCAGTAAGCGGTGCCGTCGGACCAGACATTCTGCGGCCAATGACCGTCCGGCTGCTGGATCGAGCGCAGATAGGTGAGGATCTGCAGCGCCTGCCTGCCGTCGCCGGCGGCGAGGAAACCGCCCGCCGTCTCGACCAGGTCGCGCGGCCAGACGAGGTGATAGCCGCCGAGATCGTCGTCGCCCTTGTTGAAACCCCAGGGGATCGACAGGCTGGCGACGGCGGCGCCGGGCCTTGCGACCGACAGATGCGTTGCCAGCACCGCCGTGCTGGCGCGGTAGGTGTTCAGGCCGGAGGCGGCGTGACGGTCGAGTTTTTCGAGCCCCGCCTGGAATTTCCGCCAGTTCTCGACATAGGTTTTCGTCGCCGGTTCGAAACCCTGTTCCAGGCTTGCTAGCGCAAGGTCGGCGGCTTCTTCCGGCGAAGCGCCGAATCCGATCGCCAGCAAGGCGGTGGTGTTGCCGGCCGAAAAACCGATCTCGCCGGTCAGCGCGACATTGCCGTCCTCGGCCGCCTGGCAGGAGGCATCGAGCGCGCCATTGTCGTGAAGTTGCTGCCAGCCGTCGGAAAAGCCGACATAGCCGGCCGAGCTGGCGCCCCAGGGCAAGGAGGAGGCGAGCGCGAGCGACACGCCGCGTCCGGTGGCGAAAAGAATGCGCTGCCCCTTGTGCTCGCCGATCCACGCGGTGTTGCCCATGCCGGCGTTGACGAGATGCGGCGCCAGCAGCGCGTAGACGCGGTAATCGGCAGCCTGGCCCTTAAGGAGTGTGAAACTGGTTTCCTGCAGCAGGACAGGTCGTTTCGAATCCGTAACGATGCGCTTCTCGATCCGGTAAGCGCCATCGGAAGCGGTGTTGGTCAGCCGGTAGCCAGGGACCCCGTCCTCGAAGGGTTCGACGGTGTGGGCCGCATCGCGCTTCTCCTCGGAAAAATAGCCGTCGGGACCGGTCACGATCAGCCCCAGGTCGCGCGTGCAGGCGCTGTCGAGACGCGGATAATAGATCTCGTTCAGAATGCCGTGGCTGATGGTGAACCAGAGCGGGCTTTTCGCCGAAAGCGCGGTGCCGACGCCGCTTTTGGCGCTCGACGTCCAACGCGCCGGAATTCCGGGCGCGCCTCTAGCAACGGTCGGCGTCACTGCCATCAAATTCTCTCTCCTGCCGCGTTCCTAGACCAGGAGTCGCCGTCTTTTCAATCGCCCCACCGCAAGTTGATCGGGCAGCGCCAATGCTTTGCAGTTGACAGCTTGCGGTTCCTCTGAATTTGTCTGACAATAGATAAAAAACAGGCAATTCGCGTTACGACCATCCGTCAAGACCAGCAACCTCGGGAGGAACCGACATGAAAAAACTGCTCGTACTGAGTGCATTCGCGGCGATGCTCGCCTCGGGCACCGCGCTTGCCGACACCAGCGGCAAGAAGATCGCCTTCTCCAACAATTATGCCGGCAATTCGTGGCGCCAGGCGATGCTCGACAGCTACGGCATCGTCACCAAGAAAGCGGTCGCGGACAAGATCGTCGCCGCGGCGGACGTCTTCACCACCGCCGACAAGGAAGTGCCGACCCAGGCCGCCCAGGTGCAGAACCTGATCCTGCAGGGCTATGACGCCATCGTCATCAACGCCGCTTCGCCGGATGCGCTGAACGGCGCCATCAAGCAGGCCTGCGATGCCGGTATCGTTGTGGTCTCGTTCGACGGCATCGTGACCGAGCCTTGCGCCTACCGCGTCGTCGTCGACTTCAAGGACATGGGCAAGCAGGAAGTCGAGCAGATGGCCAAGTTCCAGCCCAAGGGCGGCAACCTGCTGGAAATCCGCGGTCTCGCAGGCACCTCGATCGACGATGCCATCCATGCCGGCATCCTCGAAGGCGTCGCCGCCCATCCCGAGTTCAAGATCGTGGGTTCGGTGACGGGCGACTGGGACCAGACGACCGCGCAGAAAGCGGTGGCGACCATCCTGCCTTCGCTGCCGGACGTCGTCGGCATCGTCGACCAGGGCGGTGACGGCTATGGCGCGGCCCAGGCCTTCGCCGCCGCCGGCAAGCCGCGCCCGACCATCATCATGGGCAACCGGCAGGACGAGCTGAAGTGGTGGAAGGAGCAGAAGGAGAAGGACGGCTACAAGACCTGGTCGGCCTCGATCGCGCCCGGCGTGTCGACGCTGGCCTTTTGGGTGGCGCAGCAGGTGCTCGACGGCCGCAAGGACATCCCGCACGACCTCCTGGTGCCCTATCTCGCCTTCACCCAGGATGATTTCGAGGCCGCGCTGCCGAAAATCAAGGAAGGCGGCGTCGCCACCCACGAATACACGCAGGAAGAGGCTATCGCGGCGATCAAGGCCAACATCAAGCAGTAGCGGCGTGACGTTGCCAGCCGCATCGCCAACCGGATATCGTTGAGGATGCTCCAGGCTATTGCAGACATCGTCAGACTGAACGGCGCCGAAAAACATTTCGGCGCCGTTCGAGCGCTTAACGGCGTCGATTTCCATGTCGGCGCCGGCGAATGCGTCGGGCTGGTCGGGCACAACGGCGCCGGCAAGTCGACGCTCATGCATATGGTGGCCGGCACGCTGCGGCCGGATGGCGGGCAGATCGCGGTGCGCGGCAATCAGGAAGCAAGCTATTCGGTGGCGCGCGCGCTCGAACTCGGCATACGCTGCGTGTTCCAGGAGCTGTCGCTCTGCCCCAATCTCAGCATCGCCGAGAACACCCGCATCAACCATCCCTCGCTCACCGGTTTCGGCTGGCGGCGCAAGGCCGCCGATCTCATCCGCGCCAAGCTCGACGAGATCTTTCCGGACCACGGCATTTCGGCGGACGACATTGCCGGCGACCTGTCAATCGGCAGGCGGCAGATGGTCGAGGTGGCGCGCGCCTTCACGCTGACCCGCGAGCCGCTGCATCTGGTGATCCTCGACGAGCCGACCTCCTCGCTTGATGCGCACACGGCGGGCCAGCTGCTGTCATTCGTACGTCGCTTCGTGGCGGCCGGCGGCAGCTGCATCCTGATCTCGCATGTGCTGGGCGAGGTGCTGCAGAACGCCGACCGCATCGTGGTGATGCGCGACGGCAAGGTGGTCGCGGCGGATGCCGCCAATGCCTTCGATCGCGACAAGCTCGTCGCCGCCATGGGCGGCGCCGAGGGACATCACAAGGCCGTTGCCGAAACCCGGAAGGCCGAGGGCGGCGCGCTGAGGGTTCGCGCGCGCCCGGCCAGGCAGCAGGACGACAAGGAGTTGGTCGCCCGCGCCGGCGAGATCATCGGCCTCGCAGGCCTTGCCGGGCATGGCCAGACGGACCTGCTCCTGGCGATCTTCGCGGCCGCCGCCCGCGCCAGGGCCGGCATCGAGGTGACCGCACCGGTGGCGCTGGTTGCCGGCGACCGCCAGTCGGACGGCATCTTCCCGCAATGGTCGATCGCGCAGAACATCGGTATCCGTTCGCTGGCTCGGCTGCGCAACGGACTGCTGATCTCGCCGCAGCGCGAGGCCGAGCTCGCCGAGTTCTGGAAGCAGAAGATAGGCATCCGCACGCCGGATATGAACAACAACATCTTCTCGCTGTCGGGCGGCAACCAGCAGAAGGCGCTGTTCGCCCGCGCGCTCGGTTCCGATGCCGAGATCGTGCTGATGGACGACCCGATGCGCGGCGTCGACATCGGCACCAAGCTCGAAGTTTACGACCTCGTGCGGGAGGAGGCCGCCAAGGGCCGCACCTTTCTCTGGTACACCACCGAGACCGAAGAGCTCGACAATTGCGACCACGTCTATGTCTTCAAGAACGGCCGCATCGTCGCCAATCTGCGGCGCGACGAGCTGACGGAGGAAAAGATCATCCAGTCCTCGTTCGGCGATGCGGCCTGAGATGACCGCGATCGCTCCCGGCACGCTCCCGAAATCCTCGCCACGCGGCAGCGCGGCCCGGGCGCGCACGCTGCGCGGCCTCTTGCCGGCCTTGTCGCTGGCATTGGTGCTGATCGCGATTGCCTGGCTTAACCCGCGCGCCATCAGCTATTTCGGCTTCAACCTGATGCTCAACCTGGCGATCCCGATCGCACTGGCGACGATCGCGCAGATGTTCGTCATCGCCGGCAACGAGCTCGACCTGTCGATAGGGACCTTCGTCGGCTTCGTCGGCTGCGTTACCGCGACATGGCTGAGGGATGCGCCGCTCCTCGGCATTGTCGTGCTCATCGGTTCGATCGGCGTTTATGCGCTGCTCGGCGCGCTGATCCACCTGCGCAATTTGCCGTCCATCGTGGTGACGCTCGGCATGAGCTTCGTCTGGCAGGGGCTTGCGATCCTGGTCCTGCCCAAGCCCGGCGGCAAGGCGCCGGACTGGCTGCTTTCGATCATGTCCTTCAAGCCGCCCTATATCCCGTTCCCGATCCTTGCCGCGCTGATCATCGCCGCGGTCGTGCATTTCGGCCTGATGCGCACCTCCTATGGCGTGATCCTGCGCGGTTCCGGTGGCAACGCCGCTGCGCTGAGGCGCGCCGGCTGGTCGCTGCTCAGGACCAAGATCGCGCTGTTCGCGCTGACCGGGCTGTTTGGCGTGCTTTCAGGCATGGCGCTGATCGGCATCACCACCTCGGCCGACGCCAATATCGGCAATGGCTACACGCTGCTATCGATCGCCGGCGTCATCCTGGGCGGCGGCGAGTTCGTCGGCGGGCGCGTGTCGCCGATCGGTGCGGTGCTCGGCGCGCTGACGCTGGCGCTGGCCGCCTCGCCGCTCCTGACCTTCATGCATATCCCGCCCGACTGGCAGGTGGCCGCCAACGGCGCGATCCTGATCATCGTGCTGGCGGCGCGGGTACTGATCAGCCGCAGGGAGCGGTGAGCGATGACATCCGTGCGGACGCTGCTTGAAAAACCCTGGATCTGGTCCTTCGTCGGCGCGCTGGTCGTCTGGCTGGCGACGATCGCCTTCACCGGCGGCTACGGCGCCGGCGGCATGGTCACGGCGGCGCTTTCGCTTGCCGTCTTCACCGTCATCGTCGGCGTCGGCCAGATGTTCGTCATCACGCTGGGGCCCGGCAATGTCGACCTGTCGCTGCCGGCCAATATCGGGCTGGCCAGTGCCGTCGCCATGAAGGTGATGGGCGGCAGCGATTCGATGATCGTCGTCGGTCTGCTTGCAGCACTCGCCTGCGGCGCGGCGATCGGCGCCATCAACTACCTTTTGATCTGGGCGCTGCGCATCCCGCCGATCATCGCGACGCTGTCGGCGAGCTTCATCATCCAGTCGGTCGACATCAGCTATGGCCGCGGCCTGCAGATCAAGCCGCCGCCGGGCTTTGCCGACTTCACCAACTGGCAGGTGCTGGGCATTCCGGTGCTGGCAATGCTGACGGTGGTGTTCACCATCGGCGCCGCACTTGCGCTGCAGCGCATGATCTACGGCCGCTCGGTGCTGGCGATCGGCCAGAACATCCGCGCTGCCTGGCTTGCCGGCGTCCATGTCGGCCGCATCCGGTTCCTCACCTACACACTGTGCGGGGCGCTCGGCGGCATCGACGGGGCGCTGCTTGCCGGCTATTTCCGCGGCGCCAATGTCGATATCGGCAACGAATACCTGCTCGCCTCGATCGCGGTCGTGGTCATCGGCGGCACCTCGGTCGCCGGCGGCAAGGCCAACGTGCCCGGCGTCTGGGGCGCCGGCCTGTTCCTGGTGCTCTTGCTCACCATGCTCAACACGTTCGGCGTCAGCGCCGGCGTGCGGCTGGTGCTGACCGGGCTGATCATCGTGGGCGTGATCACGGCGGCCGGCGGCGAGAAGGCTATTCGGTAGCGCTATTTAGCGGCCTTGGCGCGCTCGATCGCGTCGACGATCATCTTCTTGGCGTATTTGGAATCGTGCCAGCCCTCGATCTTGACCCATTTGCCGGGCTCGAGATCCTTGTAGTGCTCGAAGAAGTGCTGCACCTGCTGGCGTGTGATGTCGGGCAGGTGGGTGTATTCGGTGACGTTCTCGTAGCGCAGCGTCAGCTTGGGCGAGGGAACGGCGATCACCTTCTCGTCCTGGCCAGCATTGTCTTCCATGATCAAGACGCCGATCGGCCGCACATTGATGACGCAACCCGGCACCAGCGCGCGCGTGTTGCAGACCAGAACGTCGATCGGATCGCCGTCGCCCGACAGCGTGTGCGGCACGAAGCCGTAATTGCCGGGATAGCGCATGGAGGTGTGCAGGAAGCGGTCGACGAAGAGCGTGCCCGCCTCCTTGTCCATCTCGTATTTGATCGGCTCGCCGCCGATCGGCACCTCGATGATGACGTTGACGTCGTCAGGCGGGTTCTTCCCGGTGGCAATCGCTTCGATACGCATGGCTAAATCCCTCTCTCGATTGAAAAGACCGATAGCGGGCGAAGCGTCATGGTGCAATGCGTCGAATAGTGCGGGACGCTAATGGAAGAGCACAGTTTGTGATGGCCTGTAACCTAGGCGACGCTAGTCGTTCCAGACGAAAGCCACTTTCTTAAGCGCCTTCTGCTCGAAGACCTCGACGCCCTCGGCGATATCGCGGCCGCCATTGCCGGCATAGAAGGCCAGGGCGTTGTGATTGTCTTCCAGCGCCCACACCACAAGGCCGCGCAGGCCGTGGTCGGCCAGACGGGCCTTGGCCGCCTTGAACAGCCGGCTGCCGAGCCCGATGCCCTGATATTCGGGACGCAGATAGAGCTCATAGATCTCGCCCTGCTGGCGGAGCTCGCGGGCGCGGTTCTTGCCGATCGTGGCATAGCCGGCGACCGTTCCGCCGATCTCGACCACCAGCACGGTTGCCGCGCGGCGAATCGCGTTGGCCCACCAGTCGACGCCGCGACGGTTGATCATCGAGGTCAGCGTGCGGTGCGGGATGATGCCGGAATAAGCGCCGCGCCAAGCCTGCTGGTGCACCTCAGCGATGGCGCTCGCGTCGCGCGGCTCTGCCTTCCGGATATCGATCGTCAGCGTGTTCATGATTGGTTAACCATAAACCCGCATCGCCCGATTGCAAAGAGTCAGCCATGGCCCTTCGACGCTTTCGCACAGCCGAAGGGCGTAGGCGGACAAGGCGTTGATTTCCGTGAAATCAGCGCAAACGCCGGAGATTGATTGAAGCCATCCCAATCTCATCATTCTATGGCGGAGCAAGGAGCGAAACGACGCGGCGCAGACCATAGAATCCATGCCGTGACCTGGAAGCGCTGCTGGGGTGCAGAATTCTGCTCCGTTGCACGCTCTGGCGAAGGTAACGGCATGGATTCTAGGGTCTTCGCGACGGAGCTTCGCTCCTGCTCCGCCCTAGAATGACGATCGCGAAGGGCGTTTCGGCCAATCCCCAAGGCATGCCGCCTGCCGACGCAACAGAGCCGACCGGTCAAGATCCCAATGCGGGAACTAGTCAGATTTCGACGAGATGATCGTCGAGTTCGTTGGTGTCGCCTTCGGTGACCGGGAAATGCTCGGCGAGCACCGCGCCGACCGTACCGATGGCCTTGACGAAGCCGTCGGCCAGCCGGTCGTCGCCGGCATGTTTCGTGAGATCGCGCACCACGCCGTCCCAGACATGCTGGCCGACCTTGGCATCGATGCCGGAATCCGCGACGACCTCGGCATAGCGCTCGGCGATCGAGACGAAGATGAGCACTCCGGTCCGGGCCTGCGTGCGGTGGACGTTGCGCGCCAGGAACTGCTTCATCGCATTGGCGTGCGCGGCCTGATAGCGCAACCTTCGCGGCACGAAATAAATGCGCAAGGTGGGCCACAGCCAGAGCAAGGCGAGCATCGAGGCCAGCGCCAGCATTTGCGCCAGCACGAAATGCGGCACGCGGATAGACAGCCACCAGGCCTCCAGCCCATAGGCGACGGCAAGGCTGGCGACGAAGAGGCCGATCGTCGCCGTGAACGCGGCCGGAAAGAAGTAGCCGTCGCTGGCCCGAGCGACGACGCAGTAGATCTCGCCGTCGGTTTTCAGCTCGGCAGTCCGGATCGCCTCGGCGATGCGGTCATGGTCCTCGGCGCTGATCGATCGCGTTGCCATGATGCCTCACCAGCTTCCCGAGGAGCCACCGCCGCCGGACGAGCCGCCGCCGCCGGAAAATCCGCCGCCGCTCCCTCCCGAGGACCAGACCCCGCCGCCCGACGACCAGCCGCCGCCACTCGACGAGGAGGATCGCCGGCCGGGTTCGAAGGTCATGCCGAGCCAGCGGTAGCGGCCGGGTCCGATCTTCTGGCCGAAGATCGGCGGCAGCACCGTCATCGCGATGCCGCCGAAGAAGATCAGCGCCCAGATGGTGATGAAGATGGCGAAGAACAGATCGTCGGAGTTGAACGGCGCCTGCTCGTTGCGCTTGCCGCGCGCCTCCAACTCCTCCGGGTTGCCCTCCAGCACCATGATCATGTCGTCGACGGCCTTGGTGATGCCGCCGGAGAAGTCGCCGGCGCGGAAGGCCGGCACCATGTCGTTCTCGATGATCAGCTTGGTGTGCAGGTCGGTCAGCGTGCCTTCCAGCCCGTAGCCGACCTCGATGCGCATCTTGCGGTCGTTGGGCGCAACGAGCAGCAGCACGCCGTTGTTTTCCTTGGCCTGGCCGAGCTTCCAGAAGCGGAACAGCCGGTTGGCGTAAGGCTCGATCTCCTCGCCGCCGAGGCTGGGTATGGTGGCGACGACGATCTGGTCGGAGCCTTTGGTTTCGAAGTCCGCGAGCTTTTGAGTCAGCGCCGCGCGCGTGCCGGCATCGATGATGCCGGCATTGTCGACGACGCGGCCGGTCAGCGCGGGAAGGTCGGCGGCGAGGGCGGTGAGGGGGAGGAGGAGAAGGCAGAAGACGCTCAGCAAAATGCCAACGAAGGAGAGGTTAGCGCGAGGCGCCCCCCTCTGTCCTGCCGGACATCTCCCCCTCAAGGGGGGAGATTGGACGGCACCTTGGCCTTCGCCAATCGTCAGCGTCGCAGGGTGTGCGCCGTCGGCGGAACTGCCAATCTCCCCCCTAGAGGGGGAGATGTCCGGCAGGACAGAGAGGGGGGCGAAGGAACGCAACGCTGATGGGCTCGATTAAATTTCAGCCGAGGCTCAGCCGCCCTGCTTCGTGGTGCTCGTGCCGAAATCGACCTTCGGCACCTGCATCTTGTCCTCATCGACCGTGAAGTTCGCGAAGGGCTCGTTGCCGCGGAACCAGAAGGTCGCCCACAGCACGGACGGGAAGGTCTTCAGCGTCAGATTGTAGTCCCTGACCGCCTGGATGTAGTCGCGGCGCGCAACGGCGATGCGGTTCTCGGTGCCTTCGAGCTGCGCCTGCAGCGCGAGGAAGTTCTGGTTGGCCTTGAGGTCGGGATAGGCTTCCGACACCGCGATCAGCCGCGACAGCGCGCTGGTCAGCCCGGCCTGGGCATCCTGGAACTTCTTCAGCGCTTCGGGATCCTTCAGCGTGTCCGGCGTCACCGTGATCTGCGTTGCCTTGGCGCGCGCCTCCACGACCGCGTCGAGCGTATCCTTCTCATGCGAGGCGTAGCCCTTCACCGTCTCGACCAGGTTGGGGATCAGGTCGGAGCGGCGCTGATACTGGTTGAGCACCTCGCTCCAGGCCGCATGGGCGTTCTCTTCCGCGGTCGGAATGGTGTTGTAGCCGCAGCCGGCAAGCAGCGGCAGCACGAAAGCCATCATCAGGAAGGCGGGCAGGCTGCGGAAGGGGGAGGGCAGTGAGAGGCGCTCGATGATCATGATTGGTCCCTCGATAGAAGTTGCAGGCGAAGCATTACCACAATCCACGCGTAAGAAAATGTCCGGCTGATGACGCTGCTCCGGCTCGGCCGCGAGCCACTGTGAATAGAAGCGCGAACAGGCTAAGGTCCGGGCAGGAAAGGGCAATTGCCATGGCCGAGCGCCGGGACGACGAGGCCGAATCGCGCCGCATCCTCGAACGCGTGGCGCGTGAGACGGCGCCGGGCGGCGCGTCGTTCATCGTCCGCACGGCGAAGGATGCGCGCGACCGTGTCACCGCCGCCGACGCCGACCGCACCGATCCCATCGAATACTGGGGAACCCGCATTGGCCGAACGCTCGGCTTCGTCATTGCCATTGGGCTATTGGCCTGGCTGGTGTATGCCGCCACGCTTGGCGGTTAGGAACCGAATTTCATGAGCGCAGAAAAAACCGACGCGCCGCGCGCGGTCATCGTCATCTCCAGCCATGTCGCCCGCGGCTCGGTCGGCAACCGCGCCGCCGTCTTCGCGCTGGAGACGCTGGGTTTCCCGGTCTGGGCGGTGCCCACCGTCATCCTGCCCTGGCATCCTGGCCACAGCCGGGCCACGCGCATCGTGCCACCGCTCGACCAGTTCAAGGCGCTGATGGCCGATCTCGAGCGAGCGCCCTGGCTGGGCGAGGTCCGGGCCGTGCTGTCGGGCTATCTCGGCGAAGCCGGTCAGGCGGAGGCGGTCGCCTCGCTGGTCGCCGCGGTCAAGGAAAGGACGCCGAACGCGCTTTACATCTGCGACCCGGTGATGGGCGATTCCGGCGGGCTCTACGTGCCGGAACCGACGGCAGTTGCCATGCGCGACAAATTGATGCCGATCGCCGATATCGCGACGCCGAACCGCTATGAGCTGGAATGGATGGCGGGCGCGCCGCTGCCCGACATCAAGGCGGTGACGGCAGCGGCGCTTCACGCCGGCCCTTCGACCATGCTGGTGACCTCGGCGCCCGCAATGATGACGGGCGGCATCGGCAACTTCCTGCTCGACGGCAGCCAGGCGCTGCTTGCCGAGCACCGTGTGATCGAGAAGCCGCCGAATGGGCTGGGCGACCTGACGGCCGCCGTCTATCTGGCGCGCGTTCTCTCCGGCCAGGCGCCGGTCAAGGCGCTGCAATCGACCACCGCCGCCGTCTATGAAATCCTCGCCCGCACCGCCAAGCGCGGCGGCGACGAGCTGCAGCTCGAAACGGATGCGCAGAGCCTGTCGCACCCGATGGCCATGGTGCAACTGCGCCATCTCCTGCATCCCGGGCGGGACAAGCGGGCGTGAGCCGAGCATTTTGCAGCCAAATGGATTTTGGCGTCGCGGAAATGCGGCTAAGCAAACAGACAGAGCGGGATGCTAACGTCTACTAATTTGCATCCCGCTCTCGCAGGCGTCGACGGCTGCAAGGCCGGCTGGATCGCCGTCCATCGCAAACTGGACAAGCCGCCATCGGTCTCGGTCTTCCCGAGCTTCCAGGCGCTGCTCGACGCGCTGCCCGATGCCACGATTGCCGTCGACATGCCGATCGGCCTGCCGGATTTTTCGAGCAGAGGCGGGCGTGGACCGGAGGCGCTGGTGCGACCGCTGCTCGGCGCGCGGCAATCGAGTGTCTTCGCCATTCCCTCGCGGGCGGCGCTCTATGCCGATACCAGCGACTTCACCACGATCGAGGCCTGGTACGCGGCGCATCGGCTGGCAAGCGCCGTGGCGATGGAGACCTCCGACCCGCCGCGCGGCGTTTCCATCCAGGCCTTCGGGATCTTTTCGAAGATACGCGAGATCGACGCGTTGCTGATCGCAAAGCCGGATTTGCGCGGCCGCATCTTCGAATCGCATCCGGAAGTGGCGTTCTGCCGGCTGAATGGCGGCACGGCGATGGCCCTGCCGAAGAAGATCAAGGGCTCGGTCAACCCGGCCGGCATGGAGGAGCGCAAGGCGCTGCTTTGCCGGCGTGGCTATGACAGGCGCTTTCTCGACCAGGCGCCGCCACGAGGCGCGGCGAGCGACGACTTCCTCGACGCCGCGGCCATGATGCTGATTGCCGGGCGTATCGCCAGCGGGGAGGCGCGGCCTTCGCCCGATCCGCCGCTGACCGACCGGTTCGGCATTCCGGTCGCTATCTGGGCGTAGTCAAGCCACGCTGGAGCCGGATGATTTCAGGTCGAATCGACCCGAAATCACCCGGCTCTGCGTCAAAGAGATAGAGCATGATGTCGCCCGAAACCGCTTCACACTTTTCGGCATCATGCTCTCGTCGCATCGCGATTGCGACCGGGCGATCCGCAATTCGGCATTGCCCGCGACCGGCTTTTGCCGTTAGAGCCTTTTTCGATCGCAACGAGCTGCCGTCTCCAACCCCGGAAAGGCTCTAGCCGCCCATGCCCCATCTTCCCGAACATCTGCTGAACGGTTATCGGAACTTCATGAACGGCCGCTATCCCGCCGAAAGCGGACGCTACCGCTCGCTGGCGCGGGAAGGCCAGGCGCCGGAAACGATGATCGTCGCCTGCTGCGATTCCCGTTCCGCCCCTGAAGCAATCTTCGACGCCGGGCCGGGCGAGCTCTTCGTGCTGCGCAATGTCGGCAATCTGGTGCCGCCCTATGAGCCGGACGGTGAGTTCCATTCGACCTCGGCCGCGCTCGAATTCGCCGTGCAGAGCCTCAAGGTGAAAAACATCGTGGTAATGGGCCACGGTCGCTGCGGCGGCATCCGCGCCGCGCTCGACACCAACTCCGCGCCACTGTCGCCCGGCGACTTCATTGGCAAATGGATGAGCCTGATCGCGCCGGCCGCCGAGACCGTGGCCGCCAGCACGATGATGACGGCAACCGAGCGCCAGACCGCCCTGGAGCGGATTTCCGTCCGCTACTCGATCGCCAATCTCCGGACCTTTCCCTGCGTTTCGATCCTTGAAGGCAAGGGCAGGCTCACGCTGCACGGCGCCTGGTTCGACATCTCGTCCGGGGAGCTCTGGGTGATGAACAAGGAAACCGGCGATTTCGAGAGGCCGGAGCTGTAACGGAGGGGCGATGCACCGGAGCTGGTGGCGGTTCTTTCTCGCGGCGGCGTTGCTGGCGTCCACGATCGTTCGCGCCAGCGCCGATGACGGCGCCATCATCGACCGCTGGTATTCGGCGCTGCTGGTCGCCGACCGCACCGAACTTTCCGAGCTGCTTGCCGACAATGTGCGCTTGAACCTCGACGACATCGGCGTCGTCCAGACCAAGCGGGATTTCATCGCCTCGATCGACGAATGGCAGGGCGCGGTCGCGGGCGCCGTGATCCGCCATCGCATCGAAAAGAGCGAGAACGGTGAAACAGGGTGCTTGCCTGCTACGACTTCCCCAGCAACGACGCGCTGATGCGCGAGACCTTCACCGTCGCCGGCGGCCGCATCGCCGCCAGCACCCAGACGGCGGTCGCGCAGGACTGCAGCGCCTACTGAAATATATTCGGGGGCGGCCCGAGTTGCGCGATGCGCGGCATCGCCCTACATCCGGGGCAACCCCGCCTTCTCAATTCACCGAACTCCCCAGTTGGATCTGCCCATGTCAAAAACCGTCGACCTCGCCGCCCATCCGCTGACCGTCTGGCAAGGGCCGCTCGGCCTGCCGGATTTCTCTCGCATCGGCGACGATGAGTTCGGCCCGGTCTTCGACGCGGCGCTCGCGGCGCACCGGGCCGAGATCGACACGATCGCCGGCAACAGCGAGGCGCCGACCATCGAGAACACGCTGGCGGCGCTGGAGCTCGCCGGCGAGGCGCTCGACCACGTGTCCTCGATCTTCTGGTGCCGGGCCGGCGCCCACACCAACGACACGATCCAGGCGATGGAGCGCGACATCTCGCCAAAGATGTCGCGGCATTTCTCGGCGATCTCGATGAACGAGGAGCTGTTTGCCCGCATCGACGACCTCTATCAGCGGCGCGACAGCCTCAAGCTCGATCCCGAGACGCTGCGCGTGCTGGAAAAGACCTGGAAGGGCTTTGTCCGCTCGGGCGCGAAACTGGATGCCGAAGGCAAGAAGCGGCTCGCGGCCATCAATGAGGAGCTCTCCTCGCTCGGCACCAAATTCGGCCAGAATGTGCTCGCCGACGAGCGCGACTGGGCGCTGTTCCTTGACGAGGCCGATCTCGCCGGCCTGCCGGACTTTTTGAAGAGCGCCATGGCCGAAGCCGCCGAGATGCGGGGGCAGAAGGGCCGCTACGCGGTGACGTTGTCACGCTCGATCTACGAGCCGTTCTCGACCTTCTCCGAGCGTCGCGACCTGCGCGAGACGGCCTTCCGCGCCTTCATCATGCGCGGCCAGAACGGCGGCGCCTCCGACAACACCGATGTGGTGCGCGACATGCTGAAGCTTCGCGCCGAGAAGGCGAAGCTGCTTGGCTACGGCTCCTTCGCGGCGCTGAAGCTCGACGACACCATGGCCAAGACGCCCAAGGCCGTGCACGACCTGCTCGATCCGGTCTGGGAAAAGGCGCTGGAGAAGGCCGCCGCCGACCAGAAGGAGCTGGAGCGGCTGGCGACCGAAGCCGGCAGCAACGAGAAATTCGCGGCCTGGGACTGGCGCTTCTACCAGGAGAAGCTGCGCGCCGAGAAATTCGCCTTCGACGAGGCGGAGCTGAAGCCCTATCTGCAGCTCGAACGTGTCATCGACGCCTGTTTCGACGTCGCCACGAAATTGTTCGGCATCACCTTCGAGGAGAAGAAGGGCATCACGGTTTGGCATCCAGATGCCCGCGCGTTCGTGGTGAAGAACGCCGACGGCAGCGAACGCGGCCTGTTCCTGGCCGATTATTTCGCGCGGCCTTCCAAGCGCTCCGGCGCCTGGATGAGCGCGCTGCGGTCCGGCTACAAATTGGGCAACGGCGCCACGCCGGTCATCTACAACATCATGAATTTCGCCAAGCCGCCGGCCGGCGAGGCGGCGCTTCTGTCGGTCGACGAGGCGAAGACGCTGTTCCACGAGTTCGGCCACGCCCTGCACGGCATGCTGACCGACGTGACCTGGCCGTCGGTTTCCGGCACCTCGGTCAGCCGCGACTTCGTCGAACTGCCCTCGCAGCTTTACGAGCATTGGCTGACGGTGCCGTCGGTGCTGGAAAAGCACGCGCTGCACGTCAAGACCGGCAAGCCGATGCCGAAGGCGCTGCTCGACAAGATGCTCGCCGCCCGCACCTTCGGCGCCGGCTTCGCCACGGTCGAGTTCACCGCCTCGGCGCTGATCGACATGGCCTATCACGCGCGACCGGACGCGCCGGCCGAGCCGCTGCGCTACGAAGCCGAGACGCTCGAAAAGCTGCATATGCCCGATACGATCGCGATGCGTCACCGCACCCCGCATTTCGGCCATGTCTTCGCCGGCGACGGTTATTCAGCCGGCTATTATTCTTACATGTGGTCGGAAGTGCTCGACGCCGACGCCTTCTCGGCCTTCGAGGAGACGGGCGATGCCTTCAATCCCGAGCTGGCCGAGCGGCTGCGCAAAAACATCTACGCCGCGGGTGGGTCCAAGGATCCGGAGGAGCTGTACACGGCGTTCCGGGGCAAGATGCCCTCGCCCGAGGCGATGATGGTGAAGCGGGGGCTGGTGTAGCGCGGCCTTCTCCCTTCTCCCCTTGTGGGAGAAGGTGGATCGGCGCGCAGCGCCGAGACGGATGAGGGGTGTTCCAGGGAACGCCAGCGCCTCACTCCGCTGGAGCACCCCTCATCCGTCGCCTTCGGCGACACCTTCTCCCACAAGGGGAGAAGGGGAGGCGCGCCACGGGTCAGCCACCCTCGGCCAGACCGGCCGGTTGAGCTTGCGATAATCCGTCACAGCCGGATTGCTTGGATAGGAACTCGGCGCCGCGACATAGATGATCTCGGCGGCGATCGGTTCGAAGCCGGCGTAGAAATGGTTGGTCGATTTGATCAGGAGGATGTCTTTCGACAGCGGATCGATGCCGATGTTGGAGAAGATATCCGGCTCGAAGGTCTGGGTGCGGTTGGTGTTCAAGATGACATCGACTTCGGTGCCTTCGATGCGCACCACCGCCGATGGCCCCAGCGTCACCCGGCTCGGGCCGAAACTTTGCCAGCCTTCGTCGACCGCCTTCAGCACCGTGACGCGCGCGTCGATCGGCTCGCCAGCCTGGGGGCCGGCCTTGCCGCCGAAGCGCAGGTCGATGACGGCGCCTTCGCCGGCCGCATGGCAGAAGGTCACCGCGATCGGATCCCAGATCGTGGCCACGCCGACATTGCGCACGCCACGCGAAAGCAGCTCGCGCAGCACGATGGTGCCGTCGCCCGGCACGCCGCCGCCCGGATTGTCCCAGATGTCGGCGATCACCGCCGGCTTGTCCTGGCGCTTGGCGCGCACGGCAAGCGCCTGTTCGATACCGGCTGAGGCGGACAGCATCGTCATCGCGGTCTTTTCGCGCAAAGCGTAAAGCTCGCGCCCCAGCGTTTCGGCGAGCTTGTCGCCTTTCGCCTTGTCGTTGTCGGTGACGACGAGGATGCGCGTGCCCATTTCGGGCACGTCGGCGGCCATGAAGCCATGGATGACCGAGACCGACAGCACGCCATCCTTGCCGTGCAGCGCCTTGATCCTGTCGACGAAGGAACGCATCGGCTCGCGGCTGGTCGGCAGCACCTGGATCATGCGGCAGTCGAAGGTCGAGATCACCGGCTTGATCTCGCCCCGCGCCGCGGCAAGGCCGAGCTCGACGACATGCTCGCCGCGCTCGTAGAAATCGGTGTGCGGGAATTCGAGGAAATAGGCCATGACATCGCAAGCCGCGACGCGCTTCGGCGTCAAATGGCTGTGCGGATCGAACTCCGAGGCGATCACCACTTTCGGCCCGACGATGGCACGCACACGCTCCAGCAGGTCGCCTTCGCAATCGTCATAGCCTTGCGCCACCATGGCGCCGTGCAGGCCGAGGATCACCGCATCGACCGGCAAGGCGGCCTTGAGCTGGTCGAGGATCTCATCGCGCAACGCCTCGTAGGTCTGGCGCTGCACCAGACCGCCGGGCTCCGCCCAGGTGGCGGTGCCTTCGATAACCGTTAGCCCTTCCTTGTCCGCACGCTTGCGCAAAGCCACGATCGGCGAGGAGCAAAGCGTCGGCGTCTCCGGATGTTTTCCCGGGCCGGCATAGAAGGCCATCTCGAACGAGGCCCGGTCGGTCGGCACCGGCGAGAAGGTGTTGGTTTCCGTCGCCAGCGAGGCGGTGAAGATGCGCATGAACGCTCCGTAAGGGCTTTTATTTTTCGCAATTCCGGACGGAAAACCGCGGCACACTTTTCCTGGAATTGCTGGGATTGCTATTTAACGGCCCCAAGCGCAAGGCCCCTGACGAGATAGCGCTGCAGCCAGATGAAGAGGATCGCCACCGGCAGCGTCGCCAGCAGCGTGGCCGCCATGACGTGGTGCCACTCGATCGTGTAGCGGCCGGCGACGAGGGAAAAGACCTGGATCGGCAGCGTGTAGCTTTCCTGGCTGCGCAGCATGGTGAGCGCGACCACGAATTCGTTCCAGGCGTTGATGAAGGTGAAGATCGCCGTCACGGCAATCGCCGGCAGGCAGAGCGGCAGGAACACCTTGCGCAGCGTCAGCCAGCGGCCGGCGCCTTCCATCCAGGCGGCTTCCTCGAGGTCGCGCGGAATGGTGTCGAAATAGCTCTGCAGCATCCACACCGTGAAGGCGACGTTGAAGGCCATGTAGATGAAGCCGAGCGCGGTGGTGCTCTCGACCAGCCCCCAGGCGGCCATCAGCCTGAACAGGCCGAGCACCAGCACGATCGGCGAGATCATCTGCGAGATCAGCAGGAACTGGCGGAATGCCCCATAGCCGGCAAAACGAAAGCGCGACATCGCATAGGCCGCCGGCACCGAGATCAGGATGGCGCCGATTGTCGCCAGCGCCGAGACATAGAGCGAATTGGTGAGCGCCTGGCCGAAGCCGGTGGCCACCCACATGTCGGCGAAATTCGACCAGCGGAATTCGCTCGGCCACCAGGTGGGCGTCAACACCTCGGTGCGCGGCTTGACGGCGGTGAGGAACATCACGGCGAAGGGGAAGATCGTCACCACGATCAATGGAGCCAGCAGCAGCCAGGCGATGATGGTGCGTTTGAGCCTGCCCGTCATAAGCGTACTCGTCATGCCCGCTGCTCCCGCATGGCCAGTCGCACATAGATCATGGTGAAGACAAGCAGGATGGCGAACATCACCAGCGACACGGCGGAAGCCTCGCCCAGTTTGCCGATGCGGAAGGCGAGCTTGTAGAGATGGGTCACCAGTATGTCGGTCGAGTTCGCCGGCCCCCCTTGAGTCATCACCCAGATGATCGGGAAGGAGTTGAAGACATAGATGGTGTTGAGCACGATCGCGATGTTGATGAAGGGCTTCAACAGCGGAAAGGTGATCTCGCGGAACTGCTGGAAATGCGTGGCGCCCTCGAGCGCAGCGGCTTCATAGAGATCGTCCGGGATCGAGGACAGGCCGCCGAGGAAGATCGTGGTGGTGAACGGCACCGTCACCAATATGCCGATCAGAACCTGCATCGGGAAGGCGGTCCCGGCGCTCGCCAGCCACTGGATGTTCTGGCTGATCAGGCCGAGCTTCATCAGCGCCGAATTCAGCATGCCGCTTTCGCCGTTGAGAGCCCAGCGCCAGACCACCGCCGTCATGGTCAGTGACACTGCCCAGGGCAGCATGATGATGACGCGGGCGATGCCGCGGCCGTAGAAGTCGGTGTTGAGGATGATTGCTACCGGGATAGACAAGAGCAGCGCGCCGCCGACCACCAGCACGGTCCATAGGCCGGTGCGCCAAAGTGCTGCGACGAAATCGGGATCGACGGCGAGCGCCCAGAAATTGGCCAGGCCACTGAAATCGCGCAGCTGGCCAAAGCGGTTCACGTCATGCGTCGAGATCTGCACAAGATCCCAGACCGGCCAGAAGATCACCACCGCAGCCAGGAGCAGGCTGGGCAGCGTCAGCAGGTAAGGCAGGATCCGGCTTTGCATCGGCTGGATGGCACCGTGTTGCGATGGATAGGACTTGCGGATGAATTTCGCCGATTTGCCGGCTTGGCTCAATCCGGCTGCGGCTTGCCCGGCGCGGAATAGCCACGCGCGTTCCGGATTGCGGGTATCGGGAAAGATGTGGCGCGCCCCGACGGGGTGGAGCGCGCCACGGGCGCAGGGAGATACGCCCTTATTTCTTCTTCAGCACGGCGTCGGCCTTGGCCGCCGCATCCTTCAAGCCGGCCTCGGGGTCGCCGCCGAGATAGATCTTCTGCATGGCGTCGGAGGTGATCTGGGCGATCTCTTCCCAGCCCGGGATGACCGGCGCGAAGCGGGCGTCGGGCAGCAGCGCGGTGAAGGCGGCGAGGTCGGCATTGTTGACGTAATAATCCATCTTCGCCTCTTCCTTGTTCACCGGCAGGAAGCCTTCGCCCTGCGTGAACTTGGCGCGCTGCTCCTTGGTGAACAGGAAGTCGAGCAGCTTCCAGGCCTCGTCCTTGTTCTTGGAGTTCTTGAACATGATGATGCTATCGGTGACGCCGTAGGTGCCGCGCGCGCCGGTCGGGCCGGCAGGGATGGCCGCGACGCCGTATTTAAGGTTCGGCGCTTCGTCCTTGATCTGGTTGGACAGGAAGGGCGCGGTGATCATCATGCCGACCTTGCCCTGCTTGAACAGGTTCTGCACGTCCTCGCGGTTGTTGGAGGTGACGCCTGGTTCGGTCAGGCCCTCGTCGATCATCGACTTGTAGAGCTTGGCGGCTTCGAGCGCGCCGGGCGTGCTCAGACCGGAGGTGCCGTCCTTGTTGAGGATCTCGGTGCCGAAGGACCACATCGCATAGTAGTAATAGACGTCGGTCTCGATCTCCTTGCCTTGCAGGCCGTAGCCGAAGGCGCCTTGGGCCTTGATCTTGCGCGCGTCTTCCTGCAGCTCGGTCCAGGTCGCCGGCGGCTTGGCGATGCCGGCTTTCTCGAACAATTCCTTGTTGTAGTACATGGCGCGCGCGGAAGCCGCTATCGGCAGGCCGTAAGTCTTGCCGTCCATGATCGAGGGCTTCAGGAAGGTGTCGATGAAGCGGTCCTTGAACTCGGGCTTGATGTAGCTGTCGAGCGGCTCGGCGACATCCTGCTGCACGAAGTCGATCAGCCAGCGCGTGCCGATGATCGAAAGGTCGGCATTGGTGCCGGCGGTGATGTCGGTGGTGAGTTTCTGCAAGAGCACATCCCACGGCACCACTTCATATTTGATGGTGATGCCGGGATTGGCCGCTTCGAACTCCTTCTTCACTTCCTCGAAATAGGGGCCGGTCTTGGCGCTGTATTCGGCGACGGTGACGCGCACCTCGCCGGCATCGGCGGGTGCGGCAAAAGCCAGCATGCTCATTCCGGCCAACAGGCCGGCAGTCCATTTCGCAAGGCTCATCTGATTTCTCCCATTGATGCACGTTGGCGCCTGGCTCTTGTGAGCACAGGATTTATGTTACTTTCCTACATTATCCATCATTTCACGCCACGCAAGCGGATAATCATGTTGCTAAATTACATTTGCTTGACTAGCCTGTCGTCCTAAAATGAGGGGTGGAGGAGCGGGCAGCGTGGGTTCGAAAGCCGAGTTCGAAGGCAAGACAATCGTCGTCACCGGAGCCGGCGGCGGCCTCGGTTCGGCGATCGTCGAGCTCATGGCCGAGCGCGGCGCGCGCATCGTTGGCTGCGACCAGTCGATGGAAGCGCTGGCCAGTCCGCACATCGCCTCGCGCCACGTCTTCAACCTGCTCGACCGGGCCTCGATCGAAGCGGCTATCCCCGTGCTGCTCGACAAAGACGGCGTTCCCGACATCCTGATCAACAATGCCGGCTGGACGCGGGCCGAAACGTTGAAGGCGCTGACGGCTGATAGGATCGAGCAGGAGCTCGACCTCAATTTGACCGGCGTGATGACTTTCGCCGACCCGCTGATCAAGGCGATGGCCAAGCGCGGTTCGGGCAGCGTTGTCTTCGTCTCCTCGGTCAACGCCATCGCGCATTTCGGCAACCCAGCCTATGCCGCCGCCAAGGCCGGTATCAACGCCTATGCCAAATCGATCGCGGTCGAGCTTGGCCGCACCGGGTTGCGCGCCAATGTCGTCTGCCCGGGCTCGATCCGGACCGCCGCCTGGGACCATCGCCTGGCCAAGGACCCCGAGATCCTTGGCCGGCTCAAGCGGCTCTATCCGCTCGGCCGCATCGTCAACGCTTCGGAAGTGGCCGAGGCGATAGCCTTCCTTGCTTCCGAGCGCGCTTCCGGCATAACAGGTGCCGTGCTGCCCGTGGACGCCGGCCTGACAGCCGGCTACCTGCCTTTCATCGACGACATATTGGGAGCGTGACCATGACCGACGTCCAGTTCCGCAACCTGTCGAAATCCTTCGGCCAGCACAAAATCCTCGAGGACATCAACCTCGATATCAAAAGCGGCGAGTTCGTCGTGCTGGTCGGTCCGTCCGGCTGCGGCAAGTCGACCCTGCTGCGCATGCTGGCCGGGCTGGAGACGATCACCTCCGGCGACCTCGTCATCGGCGGCACGCGCGCCAACGAGCTGCCGCCGCAGAAGCGCAACATCGCCATGGTGTTCCAGTCCTATGCGCTGTTCCCGCATTTGAAGGCGTCGGAAAATATCGGCTTCGGCCCGAAGATCCGCGGCGAGAACCGCGCGACGATCGATGACAAGGTCAAGAAGGCCTCCGGCGTGCTCAACCTCTTCTCCTATCTCGACCGCTATCCGCGGCAATTGTCGGGCGGCCAGCGCCAGCGCGTCGCCATGGGCCGCGCCATCGTGCGCGAGCCTTCCGTCTTCCTGTTCGACGAGCCGCTCTCCAATCTCGACGCGCAGCTGCGCGTGCAGATGCGCACTGAGATCAAGGCGCTGCACCAGCGGCTGAAATCGACCATCGTCTATGTCACCCACGACCAGATCGAGGCGATGACCATGGCCGACCGCATCGTGGTGATGGACCGCGGCCGCATCCAGCAGGTCGGGCAGCCGCTGGAGCTCTATGACCGGCCGGCCAACAAATTCGTCGCCGGCTTTATCGGCTCGCCGTCGATGAGTTTCGTTTCCGGTGCGCTGAAGAGCGTCGACAGCAAGGCTTGGTTCGAGACTAAGGGCGGTGGCCGGTTGGCGCTCTCGGGCAAGGCGGCGTCCGGCAGCGACACGGTCGAGGCCGGTATCCGGCCAGAGCATTTTGTGGTTGGCGCGGGTGACGACGCCATCGCCATCAAGGTCGATGTCGTCGAGCCGACCGGTTCGGAAACGCATGTCTACGGCTCGGTCGGCGACGACACGGTGCGCGCCGTGTTCCGCGACCGGCTGCAGGTGAAGCCGGGCGACCGGCTGCCGGTGAGCGTCGACCCGCGCAACATTCACCTGTTCGACAAGGCGACGGGCCTGCCGCTCTGAGATGATGAGATGAAGACCCCGGCCGACATCATCACCCGCCTGCAATTGATGTCGCAGGACGGCACCAAGTCGGACCGCCGGCTGGCCGGGCTGGTGCTTTCCGATCTCGATTTCGCCTCCAAGGCCGCCATTTCGGAGATTGCCGCGCGCGTCGGCGTCAGCGAGCCGACCGTCACCCGCTTCTGCCGCAATCTCGGCTGCGAGGGCCTGCGCGATTTCAAGTTCTACCTGGCGCAGGCGATCGCCATCGGCGGCCAGTATCTGTCGCCGGAACCGCTCAGCCGCGACGCGCGCGAGCAGCGCATCGCCTCGGCGATTACCGAGGCAGCGATCGCCGCCATCCAGCGCGCCAGCGAAAATCTCGACATGACGACGCTGATGGATGTCGCCGGGCGCATCGCCGCTTCCGGCAATGTGCTGTGCATCGGCTCCGGCGGCATTTCCTCGATGATGGCGACCGAGATGCAGAACCGGCTGTTCCGGCTGGGGCTGTCGGCGCTCGCCCAGATCGACGGCCAGCTGCAGCGCATGTATGCCGCGGTGGCGACGCCCGAGACGACGCTGGTCGCCTTCTCGGTGTCCGGCTATGCGCGCTCGGTGATCGAGGCGGTCGAGGTCGCGCAGCAATATGGCGCCGCCACCGTCGCCATCACCGCGCCGGATTCGGCTCTGGCCAAGGTCGCCGACACGGTCATCCTGCTGCAGTCCGTCGAGGACGGCAACATCTACAAGCCGACCTCGTCGCGCTACGCGCTTTTGGCCATCGTCGACATGATCGCCACCACGGTGGCGGAATCGCGCGGGCCGAAAGTGCTGGAGAATCTGCGCCGCATCAAGCAGAGCGTGAACACGCTGAAGGTCGACGATCCGAAGCTGCCGCTGGGGGATTGAGAAGAGCCGGCGTTGAAGCTGCCAATCTCCCCCAAGCGGGGGAGATGGCCGGCAGGCCAGAGGGGG
Organism: Mesorhizobium sp. CNPSo 4661; assembly: GCF_057784215.1. NCBI lineage: Bacteria > Pseudomonadati > Pseudomonadota > Alphaproteobacteria > Hyphomicrobiales > Phyllobacteriaceae > Mesorhizobium > Mesorhizobium sp. CNPSo 4661. The sequence continues at coordinate 208,241 of NZ_JBWGIO010000013.1, forward strand.
CCGCTGTCCCGCCTGCATCTCAAACTCTGGATTACTCGATCATACCCTCGACGCCTTTCGCCAGCTCAGCCGCATCTCCCAGGATTCGCAGCGTCTTCAGCCGCGATGTGCCGCCGGCGACCACCGAAACGGTCGACACTGGTACACCCAGCGCCTTGGCGATCATCCGTTCCAGCGCTTGATTGGCGGCGCCGTTCTCCGGCACGGCGCGCACGCGGGCCTTGAGATGGCTGCGGCCGTCGGCGGCGGTCTCGACACCTTCGATCCGGTCGAGCGCGGCTTTCGGCGTCAGCCGCACGTAAAGGTCGATGCCGTTCTCGCGCAGCCGAAACGACGTGCTCATCAGCCGCCGGTCACGACCCAGGACCAGACGGTGGTGACCAGGAACTGCCGGATGAAGAAAATGATCAGCAAGAGGATGATAGGCGAAATGTCGATGCCGCCGAGATCGGGCATGAAGCGGCGGATCGGGCGCAAGGCCGGCTCGGTCAGCCGGTAGAGCATGTTACCGACGCTGCCGACGAACTGGTTGCGCGAGTTGACGACATTGAAGGCATAGAGCCAGGAAAAGATCGCCGAGGCGATGATGATCCACCAGTAGATATCAAGCGCCATGACGATGGTCTGAATAAGGGCGATCATGCCGGTCTCCAAATTGTCGCCGACATGTAGCCATTGCGTGGCGAGCGGGCAAGGGCCGCCGGCCTTGGCGAGCCGGCAAGGCCCTCGGCACATGGCGTCAGGCCATCGTTTCGCCTTGACATCAAACGGCTGCGACCGATACAAGCCGATCCGCTGGAACGGGGCTGTAGCTCAGCTGGGAGAGCGCATCGTTCGCAATGATGAGGTCAGGGGTTCGATCCCCCTCAGCTCCACCAGCCAGCACACGCTTGTGCTCCTCGTCGGCTTCAATCTTCCTCGCTCAGCATTTTGTGACCGCCGGATTTCGGGCCGCGTGCTTGGAACCAATGGCGGGGCAAGACGGTTCAGCTATACTTTTGAAGCTGATATGCCCCCGCCGGCTGGGTAAGCGGCGATGCTCGAGGAGTTTTCATCATGCAGATTTTGTCCAGGTTCCGTTCAGTCGCGGTGGCGGCAATCGCCGCCGCGGGCGTGAGCATTGCCGGCGCCGCGCATGCCGACAGCGGCACGATCCGCTTTTCCGTCTACAAGGCCGCCTTCTTCATCGGCGGCTCCGGCGGCGAGGGCACGCTGACCTTCCACGGCAAGCGCTATCCGATCTCGGTCGGCGGCGTCTCGGGCGGCCTCGCCTTCGGGGCGTCCAAAACCTATTTCCAAGGCACCGTGCGCCACATCCGCCGCGCCAGCGATGTGACGGGAGTCTATGGGGCTGCGGGCGGCGGCGGCGCGCTCGGCAAGGGCGCCCAGGTGATCGTCATGACCAATGACAAGGGCGCCCAGCTCGAGCTTACCGGCAGGCAGGTCGGCCTGCAGGTCAACGCCGATCTCAGCGGCATCAGCATCGCGCTGAAGCGGTAGGGCGCAACGCTCTTCGTGGAGGGCCGGCAAAGGCGCCGCCTGGGCGCCGAATGCCGGCCACTGTAAGTCGAGAGGCGTGCAAGCAGGCCTCGGCCCGCGAAGGGCTCCCGGCCTCGGGACGCCTCAATTGTCCCAATCATCCCAATTGTCTTCGTCCTGCGGCGGGTAGTCTGGAACGACCCGGATAATCCGCCGTGGACGCTGATAGCGCCAGTAATCCTCATCCGGCGGCTGCGGCTCATAGGTGCGGTAAGCGGGGCGGTAGTAACGCTCCCGCTTCCAGTGCTTGTGCTTCTTATGCGGTCGCACGCAGTAGCCGTCGTCGGTCAAATAAGCGCATGTGACGTGCGCCTCCTGCACCAAGCTATTTCGAGCCGGCACGCCAATCATCGGCGCCGCCTGGACCGCTGGCATCACCGCCAGCATGGTCCCAGCAAGGGCAAGAACAGACAGTTTCATCAGCCTCTCCAAGGTCTCCAGGTAAAAGCCGGAAGAACGTCCTGTTTGAGGGCGATTTGCGGCAGCCGAGATCACTTTGATTTTCGGCTGCACATATAAGCGTCAGATCATGTCTTGCGCCGGCGTCAGGCTGAGGTCACGAGAGCCAGTGCTGTCTTTCATACCGTCTCGCGAGCGGAGGTGGCACTGCACAGGGATTTTGACCGGTCGGCTCCGTTTGCGTTGGCAGGTGGCATGCCTTGGCGATTGGCCGAAACGTCCATCGCGATCGTCATTCTAAAGCATGTCTCCCGAAAGTGGGCCCGGTTTCGGGACAAAGACATGCTTAAAATCAAAAACTTAAAGCAGGTCGCGTGAATCCTTTTTCACGCGACCTGCTTTAGGGAGGAGCAGGAGCGAAGCTCCGTCGCGAAGCCCCTGGAATCCATGCCGTTACCTTCGCCGAGGAGTGCAACGGAGCAAAATTCTGCACCCTGGCGGCGCTTCCAAGTCACGGCATGGATTCTATGGTCTGCGCCGCGTCGCTTCGCTCCTTGCTCCGCCATAGAATGACGACGTTGAGGCGGCTTCACCCCTCTGTGTCAGGGAACTAATTCGCCAGCTGATCGAGAAGCGTGTCTATTTCCCCTTTCTTTGGGGCTTCGGGCGAAGCAGGGGTAGCTTGCGGGTCGACCGGGGCGGGTTCCGCCGCCGGCGCGGCGGCCTCGGCTTCGGTCCCGCCACCGGCGTCCGAACTTGTTGGCGGCGGCGCCGCGTTTTCCGTATTGCCGTTGTCCGGCGCCACGACTGCTTCCGGAGCGGCGGGCGAGGTTTTGGGCCGGGGTGCGGCGTTGTGCAGAAGATCGCCGATCAGATCGGCCGCTCCCTTGCCGGAGCCGTCTGCGTTCGAGCCCGTTTGGCCCTGGAGCAGCTTGTCGAGTTTCAGTTTTCCAGTTGGCAGCCCGAGGCGGCTCAACATATCCAGCGCGCCCTGCGGGTCCTTGGCCAACGCGCTCAGATCCGGATAGGCACGAGGTGCGGACAGCGGACCCTGGACCACAATCGGCACCCCGATGCCCTTCACGGCAACGTCGCCTCCTTGTCCGGCGAGCGAAGCGATGACACGCGGGTTGAGATACATGTCGAGCGTCTGGTCGGCGAGGTCGATCTTGCCCGAGCCGTCCATCCGCACCAGCGGGCCCAGCAGGCTGATGTCGGTCGTCTGCGCCACACCGTTCTCGATGGCGAATGAAGCGCCGAGTTCCGTGAATGTCGTCTTCTTGGCTTGATCCTGCTTGAAGCCTCCGGCGAGCAGCCCGATCAGGTTGTTGTAGACCTCCGCTATGTCGATGCCGCGGAAGGCGCCGTCGCTGAATTTCGTTGCCGCCTTGCCGCCGAGGGAACGGGCAAGCGACTTCGTGGTCTTTCCCGAGCCTGAAACCGCGACCGTCGCATCAAGCGTTCCTTCGATGCGGTCGAAAGCCGCCGCATCGTGGAGCAAGGGGGCCGCGGCCGTGCCGGCGATTGCGGTGTTCAGGTCCAGGGAAGCGGCGTCGCCGGAGCCGTCGGCGGTCATTTCCGCGGCAATCGTGCCGCCGTAGAAGGGGCTTTGCGGCACACTCAGGTGAGCCTTGCCGTCGGCCACCGTCAGGACGGTTGCGACCGGCCCGGCAAAAACCTTGCCATAGCCGAGCTTGTCCGCCGCAACCTCGATCCTGGCGTCAATTCCCTTGAGGAAGGAGAGATCGATCGGCGCGTCGGTTGCCCCGCCCGGTTTCTGTTTGCCGCCGGCCGCGGCCCCGCCGCCGCCGGCAAGCGCTGCAAAGTCGAGTTTCGCGAAATTGAGCGACGTCCGGATGGTGACAGGCTGCCCCAGTTTCACCGAGCCTTGCCCTGACGCCTTGACGCCGTTCAAGGCGACGGTGGCCTTCTGGAAGGAGAATTGCTGCGGGCCGGCATCGACATCGCCCTTGAAGGCGAAGTCCTGCAGACTGCGGGACGCGCTTTGTCCCAACCATTGCATCAGCTTGTCGAGCGAGGGCGACGTGGCCGAGACCTGGCCCTTGAACGTGCCGCCACCCCCGGCAACGCCGCTTATGCTGCCTTCGAGGTATTTGGAGGAAACCGAAAGGCTGATCGGGCCGGATGCGTCGGAAACAGAGGCACCGGCGAGAAAAGATGCAGGCGCGATCTGGGATTTGAACGCCACGGCCTGTCCCCGCCAGGCGAGCTTGCCCGTCAGATCGACAGGCTTGCCGATATCGCGAATCTTCGCGTCAAGATTGAGCCCGGTAATGTCGTTGGCCGTTAGGTCCTGCGCGTCGGCAAGCGCTGCAAGCGGAAGCTTGCCATCTCGAATCCCGACCATTCCCTGCAGATTTGCGCTGCTGCGTATGCGGTCGGCGGTGAGTCCGCGAAACGCGAACCCCATATCGGCCGTGAGCTTGCCGGACAACGGCACGGATTGTCCGGCCAGCTTTGCTATCGAGCCGATATCCAGCCCTGAACTCGCAATATTGCCGCGTATGGTCGGAGGTGTTTCACCGACATCCGTCGAGGCTTTCGCGGTGAGATTTCCCGCGTCGAGGCCGAAGTGCTCCAGCTTTGCCTCGAGATGCCCGTCGCGCAATGTTGCGGCGAGCTGGACGTCGGAAGCCCGTATCTTGCCGCCGACCAATTCATCGATGGCAACGCTGATGTCGGCGTCGAAAGCGGCCAGCATGGCAAGGTCGGGCTCTGCGGAACCAACCGGAAGCTTGCCGCCGCTGGAGCCACCCTTGCCAATGTCGCTCAAGGCGTCGATATCGACGCGCTTGGCCGCCAAGTCGGCGAAGAAGTGATGCCGCGCCCCAGGCTGGAAGAGCGCGTCCATCTGGAAGCTCTGGTCGCCAATATCGAACTTTCCGCCCTTGATCTGATAGCTGCCATTGCTGTTGAGCTGGATCTCGCCGCTCGCGTGCAAGGAAGAGAATTTGGGAACCGGCGCCGGGTCGAGCCGCGCCTCGATGGCGATCTCGGCCGGCAGCCGTTTCAGGATTGGCCTCAGCGCGGAAAGGCTCCCGCTCATTTCGATGCGGCGGCCGTTGCTGGTGCCGGCCAATGAGAACGAGGTCTCCCGGTCGAGATCCGGGACCCTCAGATCGGCGTCGATTGCCGTCACCGTGGCGATATTGCCGGTCGACGCGCCTGAGGTCAGGCTGCCATTCGTTATCGTCAGTTGGTTGATCGCCAGCCGCTCGAGCGTATCGACTATCGCCGCGAACGGATCAGCCTGAACATCCTTCGGTTCCGAAGGCGCCGCCGCGTTCGCCGAAGCCTTGAGCGCGATTGTCGGATCCGCCAGCGCGACGGACTGTATCTCAAGCTTCTTCGACCATAGCGACGACAGCGTTATCGACGTCGAGAACCGCGGAGCGGATATCGCGATGTCGCCCGTGCCGGTCGAGAGCGAGATATCGTTCGCGACCACTGCCAGCTTGGGCAGCAGCGACAATCGGACTGGCCCGTCCAACCGAATGGTCATTCCGGTCGCGGATGACAGTTGCCGGCTCAATTCGGCACGAACCCAGTCGGTTGAAACAAGAGCGGGCAGAAGGAAGAGCAGCCCGACGACAAGAACAACAGCTACGGTGAGTGCAGCGACGATTTTTCTCACATCGACCAGCCAAAAACGATCGGAAGAATCAGTATCGTTGAGCATACATGCTTCCGGCGCCTGACTGAATCCTGCCGTCGATTGACGCCGCGCCGGGCGAGAGCCAAGCTGACGCTTCGCCGCAAGCATCCGCCCGACGTGGTGCTCCGCCTATCTTGAGACTGCCGGCGCGCTGTAGCGGTGTTGGCGCGCGTAAGCCACGCAGGCGTCCACCGTGCTGACGCACAGCGCATCGCGGCTGTTCGGCAGGTTGTTGTCACCGGCATAGGCCACCTCGGCGACGTGGCCGTTGAGCATGCGGATCTGCGTGTTGCAATAGCCGCCCGGAGCGACGTTGACCGACCCTCCGACCGCGGGGATCGCACCCACTGCCATCGTCGGCACAGCAATACTGAGATTGCCGCGTTGCACGGTGCGCTGATAGGTCCAGATCTGGCCGGATGACCCCACGTCGGCCGTTGCGCTCGGAAAGCCTGCGCACATGCGAATGTCGGCTTCGCTCAGTCCGACCAATTCCTTGCGGGCCGCGGAAGTGGTGACGTCCTCCTTCGCGAGCCGCGACGTATCGTCGGGGATGACGCAGGATGACAGGATGGGGATGCCTGCCGCAAGAAGGGCAAGTTTTCGAATGCGCGAAGATGTCATGCCGTCGATTAGGGTTGCGTGTCGCCCGGCCTGCCCAGTTGCCTACTTAGGCAATCGAGCAGCGGGATCAACCCGCCAAGCCGCTCACGAAAATGTTGTGATGAGACGCTCACACCACCCGAAGATAACTCGTCATACCGGTTTTCTGGTGCTCGATGATGTGGCAGTGCAGCAGCCAGTCGCCGGGATTGTCGGCGACGAAGCCGAGCTGGACCTTCTCATTGGGCTGGATCAGATAGGTGTCGGAAACCAGCGGCTGGACGGCCCTGGTCGATGACGACAGCACCCTGAAGCTCATGCCGTGCAAATGGATCGGGTGCGCGTGCGGCGTGAGGTTCTCCATGTCGATGATGTAGCTTTGGCCGAGCTTCAGTTCGGCGAGCGGCGCGGTCGGGTCCGGCGTGTCGCCGGGCCACGGCACCTTGTTGATCGCCCAGAAACTGTAACCGAGCGAGCCGCAAATGCTGTCGGCCGCAACGTTCTCGGCCGTGGCGCTCAGCGCCAGCGGAATGCGCCTGGCGCCGGCGACATCGAGCTCCGCCACCGGATTGGCTTCGAGCGGGCCGACATCGCGCAGATCGTGCTTGAGCGATTTGCCGACCGAGCGCAGCGTCGCCAGGATTTTCGGCTTGGTGCCACGGACGTCGCGCAGGCTGACGATCGCGCCTTCCTCGTCGGGCATGCGGATGGCAAGCTCGAGCCGCTGGCCGGGTCCCAGCTGCAAGGCATCCGGCGTGAACCGTTGCGGCACCAGGTTGCCGTCGAGCGCGATGAGCGTCGCCTCGGCGCCGTCGACGCGGAAGGCATAGATGCGGGTGACGTCGGTGATGGCCGCGCGCAGCCGCACCAGCCCGCCGGCGGGCGCATCGAATTGCGGCTGGTCGAGCCAATTGGCGGTGCGCACCGTGCCGAAGGTACCGGCCTTGGCCGCGTCGCGCGGCCTGAACGGCTCGATGAACTGGCCGTCGTCGCCCAGCCGCCAGTCGCGCAGGTTGACGATCATCTCGACATCGAAGACCGGATCGTTCGGATTCTCGACCACGATCACGCCGGTCAGGCCATGACCCATCTGGATCAGCGTGTTGCAGTGCGGGTGGTACCAGAACGTGCCGGCGTCGGGCGGCGAAAACGCGTAGTCGAAATGGTCGCCCTGATAGACATAGGGCTGCACCAGGAACGGCACGCCGTCCATCTTGTTGGGGACGCGGATGCCATGCCAGTGGATGGTCGTCGGATCGTCTATGCCGTTGATCAGCCGGGCGGCGAAAGGCTCGCCCTTCCTCATCCTGACCACCGGCGGCATGCCGGCCTCGCCCCAGGTCAGCACATTCTTCGTCGGCGCGCCTTCCATCAGTTGCGCCTGAATGCTTGCGGTCTTCAGGATCAGCGGCTCGGGCTTCGGCGCCGCCCAGCCGGTCAATCTGCCAATGGCTGCCGCGCCGGTTCCGGCGAGACCGGCGACAGCGGCGGTTTTGAGGAGACTGCGGCGGGTTAGCATCGTCATCTGATTGGATTTCGGCAGGCTCGGTGCCGCGGCAAAGTTGAATGGTTCAGCCGCGTATCACCATCCGTCCAGTTGGCCTAGTCCCTCAGGCTGAAGACGAAGGGCGCGGTGCGGGTGACGCGCGCGCCGAGTTCGGCCGGCGGGGGCGGCACCGAGGCGCCCTGCAGGGCGCCGAGGGCCGCGCGGTCCAGATCGCCATCGCCCGAGGATCGCGCCAGCCGGGCCGACACCACCCTGCCCGAGGTGTCGACCGTAAAGGTCACGCTCGGCGTGCCCTCGGCCCGTCTCGATCGCGCCGCGCTCGGATAGCGCGTGTGCCGCCTGATCCACGCCGCCAGGCTGGAATTCCAGCGCGACGGGCTGACACTCGAACGCGCCGCCGCATTCGACGAGAGTGGCGCGGCCGCCTTCGCCGCCGCCTTGGCGTCGATGCTGGCGGTGGTCGTCGCCTTGGGCGGCGGCGCCTTTTCCTTCTTCACCCGTTCCTTCGGCTTCTCGACGGGTTTCTTCTCGGCGTTCTTCCAAGGTTCGGCCGGCTTTTGCACCTTCGTCTCCGCTTCCACCGGTTTCGGCCGCGGCAACGGGATGACGACATCCGGCGCGATCGCCTCGACAGGATCGGGTACGACCTCGTCCAGCGGCGGCTGCTCGCTCAGCGCGGCAACGGCCTGTACCGTCGACTCGGCCTGCTCGGCTTCTTGCGTGTCGTCGGCATCGGATGGCCGTTCAGTGACGGGCTCGGCCTGTTCCACCGCCGGCGCAGGATCTGTCACCGGTTTTACCTCGACCGGCTTTTCCGTCTCCGCCGCATCAGGCGGCTCGGGCGTCGCCGTGTCCAGCATCGCCGCCTCTTCCAGCACGGCGGGCGCGATCACCAGCGGCGCCATCTCGACCGCCAGCGGCGGCGGCGGGCCGCCATCCTGCGTCTCGGCAAAACTCAGGTTCTGCACCGCATAGGCAACCGCCACATGCGCGGCCAGAACGATCGCGGCGGCGCTCGCCCACAGGCCGGCTTCGCGCGGGCCGCAGCGCGGCTGGGAGATGCGGGAAAGGGCGGCGACCGTCATGGCGCCGTGCTTGCGCCCGGCGGCGGGGAGGGGTTCGCGCCGGTCGCAGGCGTTCCGGACATGGCCTGCCCTCCGGCATCGCCAGCTGTTTCGAGGCCGACCAGCGCGACCTTGAGATAGCCGGCCCTGCGCAGCAGGTTCATGACTTCCATCAGGTCGCCATAGCCGACTGTCTTGTCGGCGCGCAGGAAGATGCGCGTCTGCTTGTCCCCCTTGGTACGGCCGTCGAGCACAGGGGCAAAGGCCTGACGCGGCACGCCGTCATTGCCGATCGCCAGCGTGAGGTCGCTTTTCAGGGTCAGGAACAGCGGCGTCTCGGGCCGTGGCGCCGGCGTTGCCGTCGATCCGGGCAGGTCGACATTGACGTCGACGGTGGCGAGCGGCGCCGCGACCATGAAGATGATCAGAAGCACCAGGATGACATCGATGAACGGCGTGACGTTGATGTCGCGGTTTTCCTCGAGATCGTCGCCGACCGTCTCGCGAATGCGCGCCGCCATCGCCGTTACTCCGCCGCCATGGCCGTTGCCGGCGGCACCGTGCGGAAATCGAGGTCGCGGCTGACCAGCCGCTCGACGCCGGCGGAGGCGTCGGCGAGGATCTGCCTGTAGCCGGCTATCGAGCGCGCGAAGACGTTATAGATGACGACCGCCGGAATGGCCGCGACAAGGCCCATGGCGGTCGCAAGCAGCGCCTCGGCGATGCCGGGCGCCACGACGGCGAGGTTGGTGGTCTGCGCCTGCGAGATGCCGATAAAGGCGTTCATGATACCCCATACGGTGCCGAACAGGCCGACGAAGGGCGCCGTCGAGCCGATGGTCGCGAGCAGGCCGGTGCCGCGCGACATGCGCCGGGACGCTGCCGCCTCGATGCGCGAAAGCCGGGAGGCGACGCGTTCCTTCAGGCCGTCGCCGGGGGCATGGTCGAGCGCGCCGGCCGAAAGCGTCCGTTCTTCTTCCGCCGCCCGCACCAGCAGCGCGCCCGGGCCGCCGCTGTGGCCAAGTTCCCGGCCGGCCTGCATCAGCGTCGCGGCGTTGCCGATCGCATTGGCGGCGCGACGGGCCCTCAGCTTGCCGCCAAACACCTCCAGCGACTTGGCGAGCCAGATCGTCCAGGTGACGAGGGAAGCGAAGGCCAACCCGACCATAACCGCCTTCACGACGATGTCGGCATTCATGAACATGCCCCAGGGCGACAGGTCATGCGGCAGTGTCAGCGAGATGGAAGGCTCTTCGCCGGTGGCGCCGCTCGGAGCCGGCTGGATGCCTAGTTCCGCCGGTGCGGTTCCAACCGGCGTCTGGCCCGTGGCCGGTGGATTGGCGGCGGCTGCGGCGGGCGCGGCCGCTGCCGGACCAGTCGCCGGCGGTGTTGTCGGCTGCTGCTGCGCCTGGGCTGTCCCAGTCGAAAAAATCATGGATGCGGCCAGCGCCGCGAACAGAACGCTCCGGGACAAGTCTCGTCCTCGCTTTGTCATGGCACGAACCGGCAGGTTGTCGGCCGGCTGGTGCGCACCTCGGTCACGGCTTTCCGCCAGGGTTGCCGACTGAGTATAAAGCATGACTCTGATAGTCAAGATTAAGATCGAAATCCAGACCAACAAATCCGGCGAAGCCGCTGTTCAATCGCTCCGTTGCGCGTACCGGCCGCCACCGCAGGACTTTCGCCGCATGCGCGGCAGGCTATGCTCGATGCCGAAGAAGGAGACCGCGGATGATCAAGGCGATACCATTCGACTTTCCCTATGACGGCAGGCTGGAGCCGCAACATACGGCGCTTTTGGCGATCGACCTCCAGGAGGATTTCCTGTCGCCGACCGGCTACTTCGCCCGCAAGGGCTATGATCCGTCGCCGCTGAGAGCCATCCTGCCGTCAGTCAACCGGTTGATCGCGGCGGCCCGCGCCGCCGGGCTCACCATCATCCACACAAGGCAGGGCTACCGCGCCGACATGGCCGACATGACGCCTTACGAGAAATGGCGCCGCAAGCGGGCAGGGCTCGACGGAACCGATGTGCTGCTGCGCTCCGGCCCGGGCTTCCAGATCTGCGCCGACATCGACGTGAAGCCTGAGGACATCATCATCGACAAGACCTGCAACAGCGCCTTCACCTATACCGATCTCGAACTGGTGCTACGGGCGCGCGGCATCACGCATCTGATGTTCATCGGCTGCACGACGGATGTCTGCGTGCACACCACCTTGCGCGAGGCCTGCGACCGCAACTTCCAGTGCCTGACGATTTCGGATGCCTGCGCCAGCGGCGACCAGTATGCGCACGAAGCGGCGCTGCATATGGTGACGGTCGAGGATGGCGTCTTCGGCGCGCTGGCGGATTCGGCCGCCGTCATCGCGGCGCTGCGGCAGTTCGCAGGCGCTGCGCGCTGAAGCTATTTTGGGTCTCATCGAAATTTTTTCGCGCCACCGTTCCGTTTTCGATTCCGGCTTCGTCTTGAGGGGCGTAACGGGTGCGAGAGCCGCGAGGGCCTGCGCCATCAGGACAAACGGAGCCAAGCCATGTCGACCGCAGTGACCTTGATCAACGTCTTCACCGCCAAGCCCGGCAGGCAGCAGGATCTGGCAAAGGCGCTCGCCGAGGGCACAAGGACCTTCTTCAGCAGGCAGCCGGGCTCGCTGTCGTCATCCGTGGTCGTCGGCGACGACGGCAGCAAGGTGGTCAACATCTCGCGGTGGCGCTCGGCCGAGGACATCGCCGCCTTCCGCAGCGATCCCCGCTTCGCCGGCTACATCAGAACGATCATGGAGATTGCGACCACCGAAAGCGTGACGGGCCACACCGCCTATTCCCACACTGGCGGGATCGAGGACCAGGAGGCTGCGTGACCGGTTCGCATGACCATCCCGTTGCGGCCACGGAAGCCAGGCTTCGCGCCTTCGAGCGCGAGGCCGCCGGCCTGAGAGCCAAGCTGCACCGCTACTGCTCGCGGATGGTCGGATCGGTCATCGATGGCGAAGACATCGTCCAGGAGGCTTTGGCCAAAGGCTTCGTGGCGATCAGGAATGGCGACATGCCCGACAAGACCGAACCCTGGCTGTTTCGCATCGCGCACAACGCCGCCCTCGATTTCCTGCGCAAGCGCGCCCGCTTGCGAGGGCGCGAAAGCGAGGTCGAGCTCGACACGATCGCCGACGAGAATTCGGCGCTGGATGCGCGCATCGCCGCCGAGGCGAGCCTTGCCGAGCTGATGCAACTGCCGCCGGCGCAACGGTGCACGGTCGTGCTGAAGGATGTGCTCGGACACAGCCTGGAGGAGATCGGCGAAATCCTCGAAACTTCCGACACGGCGATCAAGGGCGCGCTGCAGCGGGGCCGCGAGAGCCTGCGCAAGCTGGCAGCCGCGCCGCGTATGGCGTCGCCCCGCCCGGCCCTCGACCGGCAGGACATGCGGCGCCTCGGCGACTATGTGGCCGCCTTCAACGCCAGGGACTTCGATGCCTTGCGCGGCCTGCTGGCCGAGGACGTCAAGCTGGAACTGGTCAACCGCCTGCGCGCCGACGGCAAGGACTATGTCGGCAATTATTTCGGCCGCTATGCCGACGAAACGCATTGGCATTTCACGACCGGACTTGTCGAAGGCCGGCCCGCCATCCTGGTCACCAGTCCGGAGCGCCCGGACGGGCCGCCGCGCTACTTCATCCTCATCGATTGGGAAAACGGTCGGATCGCCGGCATCCGCGACTTCCTGTTCGCGGATTACGTGATGGACGGCCTGGATTACTCCGATGCGGGATGACCCTGCCGTGGCGCAATTCCGCACGGAGGACTACGGCGAAGTCGCCGAGCCTGTCGCTTCATACTTTTCCTGGAATCGCGTCAGCCCGCGCGGTGTTCCGCAAAGGAGCGCGAGGCGAACGCGCCCGGTTGCCGAACCTCAGCCTCGCGCCGCGCCAGCGAATTCGCGACCAATGTGATCGTCTCGCGCCCGATACGGGCGATCTCGCTTGCGCGGTCGATGCCGCCGATCATGAATTCCTCGATGCCAAGCGCCGCGTAGGGCAGCAGCGCCAGGGCGACCCGCGGCGGCGACCCGGCTATCTCGACCGCCTTGTGATCCGGTGTGCCCGTCCAGCCGTCCGGGTGGATGCGGACCGGCAGCGCGAAGCGCAACCTGCCGGCGCGGCCATGCTCCGCCGCGGCGCCGCGCACGCGCTGCATCAATTGCGCAACCTCGTCCGGCGAGCCGGCGGCCAGCTCGAAGACATCGGCATGCTTTCCGGCGACCTTCAAGGCCGTGCCGGACTGCCCGCCGAGGCGGATGGCGAGGTCGGCGCCATGCGGGCCCTTGCGCGGCACAAAGCCGCCGCGGACGCTGTAGAAGGCGCCTTCATGGTCGAAGGGCCTATCGTTCGACCACAGCCGCTTCAGCAACACCAGATATTCGTCGATGCGCTGCCACACCACGCCGTGGCCGACGGGCCGGGCCTCGGCGTCGCTGTCTTCCAGCGGTTCGCTCAGCATGCGCAGCGACAGGCGGCCGCCGCTTTTGCGATCGAGCGCAGCGAGCTGCCTTGCAGCCACCGTCGGCTCGATCACGCCAGCCCAATGCGTCAGCACGACTTCGAGCGAGCCGGTGCGGTCGAGCGTCTGGGCGGCGATGTCCATATTGGTGAGCAGTCCGGCCGGATCGTCCACCACCAGCCTGCGGAAACCGGCGTCCTCGATCAGCGACAATCTGGTCGCGGTTTCGGCGAAATCGTAGAAGAAGCTGCTGTTTGCAGGCTTCCCGGGAATATGCGTGAACTCGATCGGCATTGCCATCTCCTCCATCACGTTGGCTTGCCCCGCTCCAAAGCCTTCGAACCAATCCAAGACGCAGGCGCACGACGGCACCCTGGCGCCCGGCCAGTTTTCCACTCCGATTACTCAAACTCAGATTGTTTTGACGGCGGGTCTCGGCCGCCATTAGGTCAGGGATCTGCGGTCAGGGGATCAGCCCCAGCACCACCGCGCCGGTGAACACGAACGCAAGCGCGAAGACGAGATAAGCGAAGGTGCCGCCATAGGCAGGCCTCCAATTCTGGTCGGCAGTCAGCCTTTGTCCCTTGCGGACGGTCTGAGCGTTCTGGATATAGGACATATCGGCCTCCATCTCGGCCATTAATCTATAAAGTTAGTAGACTTTGTCGATTGCTATTTTTCGGCGATTTGTGGAAATGCGTTTTCAGAATTTGGCGGATCTGGGTTTCTCATACTCAAAATCCGCGTGACGCAGCTGGCGCCCGAACCCGCGCGATCCGGTCAAGGCGCTGAAAATCCTTCGTTACAGGCCTGCCACATGTTTGCTCGCGCCATCGCGGTAGAGTTCCGCGACCGCAACATCCGCTGCAACGCGGTCTGCCCCGGTTTCATCCGCACGCCGCACGGGCTGCGCGAGGTGGCCGACCTCGGCAAGCTCGGCGTCGATGTCTCGGATCCGGCCATGGCCGCGCAGCAGGGGCGCATCGGCGAGCCGGAGGAAGTGGCGAAGGCCGCACTGTTCCTGGCCAGCGACGAATCCAGCTTCGTCAACGGCGCGCACCTGTTTGTGGACAACGCGTTTACGGCGATGTGACGGCGTTCCGGGCTGCGTTCCTCGCCCCACGAAAGTGGGGAGAGGTGGCTCGGCGAAGCCGAGACGGAGAGGGGAAAGGCTCGGCCTTCGCGTTGATCGGCGAAAATCACCGGCGTCGCAGCCCCCTCTCCGGCCGCTTCGCGGCCACCTCTCCCCCGCGTTGCGGGGGCGAGGAAATCCTCTCTACCGCTCTTCCCTTCTGAACGGCTTCAGCAGCGCCGAGGGCGCCACTGCGTTGCGCGACATGAGCGCCATGGCAACGATGGTGAAGATGAAGGGCAGCATCAGGAAGGCTTCGTAGGGGATGTGGCCGAGGCCGCTGGCCTGCATCCTGAGCTGCAGCGCGTCGACGAAGGCGAAGAGCAGTGCCGCTCCCGCCGAGCGCCACGGATCCCAGCGGCCGAACACGACCAGTGCGATCGCCACCCAGCCGCGCCCGGAGACGACGCCGAAGGTGAAGGCGTTGAACTGCGCCATGGTGAGGAAGGCGCCGGCAAGCCCCATCAGCGCGCCGCCGAGGATCACCGCCTGGAAGCGCGTGGCGATCACGCTGACGCCGGCCGAGTCCGCCGCGCGCGGGTTCTCCCCGACCGTGCGAACCGACAGCCCCCATGGCGTGCGGTAGAGCACGAAGGCGGCGAGCGGGACGGCGATGATCGCCAGATAGACAAGCGTGAACTGGTTGAACACGGCAAGGCCGAGCACCGGTATGTCGGAGAGCAGCGGGATCGGCACCGGCTTGAAACCGTCGATGCTCGGCGGCACCGATTGCTGGCCGAAGATCAGCCGGTAGAGGAAATAGGCAAGGCCGGATGAGAACAGCGTCACACCGATGCCGCAGACATGCTGGCTCAGCCCCAGCGCCACGGTGAACAGCGCATGCAGCGCGCCCATCAGGGCACCGGTCAGCACGGCCACCAGCACGCCCAGCCAGAGGCTGCCGCTGAGGCTGGCGGCGGTGAAGCCGGCCATCGCCGCCAACAGCATGATGCCTTCGATGCCGAGATTGAGCACGCCGGCGCGCTCGGAAAACATTTCGCCAAGCGTGGCGAAAGCGAGCGGCGTGGCGATGCGGATGATGGCGGCAAGGAAGCCGACCTGGAAGATCTGCTCGAACACCGCGCTCATGGTTGCGCTCCCACGCGGCGGATGCGGTAGGCGGTGAAGAGCAGCGCCACCAGCATGGCAAGCAGCGCCGTGCCCTGGATGACGTCGCTCAGGAAAGCCGGCACGCCGGTCGCGCGCGACATCGCCTCGGCGCCGGTCATGACGGCGGCCAGGAAGATCGCCGCCGGCACCACGCCGAGCGGATTGAGACGAGCGAGCATGGCGACGACGATGCCGGAATAGCCATAGCCGGGCGAGATGTCGCTCATCACCTGGAAATGCACGCCGCCGACCTCGCCGACGCCGGCCAAGCCCGCCAGCGCGCCGGAGAGCAGGGCTGTCGAGAGCAGCACGCGCTGCACGTTGATGCCGCCATAGCGGGCGGCTTCCGGATTTTCGCCGGTGACGCGGATGCGGAAGCCGAGCGTGGTGCGCGCGATCAGGAACCAGCAGAGGGGTGCCGCGATCAGCGCCACGATGACGCCGAGATGCAGCCGCGTGCCTTCGATCAGCACCGGGAAGTTGGCGGAGTCCTCGATCGGCGGCGAGATCGGGTAGCCGGAGAAAGTGTCCTTCCAAGGCCCTTCGATCAGCGCCATCAGCGCGTAATAGATGACCGAGTTGAGCAGTAGCGAGCTGACCACGTCATCGACCTTGAACTTGACCCGCAGCGTCGCCGGCACCAGCGCGACGAGCGCGCCGGCGGCGGCGCCCGCCAGCGCCATCAACAGCATGGCGAGGTAACCCGGCATCGGGATCGCGCCGACGAAGCAGCTTGCCACCGCGCCGGCGAGCAACTGGCCCTCGGCGCCGATGTTCCAGAATTTGGTGCGGAAGGCGATCGCCACCGCCAGGCCGGTGAAGATCATCGGCGCGGCGCGCACCAGCGTCTCGGTGATGGCGTAGCTGTCGCCGAGCGAGGCGGACAGCATCACGCCATAGGCCTCGATCACGCCGGCGCCGGCGATGGCGATCAGGCCGCTGCACAGGATGAGCGTTGCGGCGATGGCCAACAGCGGCAGCGCGAGATTGAACCAGGCCGGTGTCGAGGTGCGGGCTTCGAGGCGAAACATCAGGCCGCCGCCTCGGCGTGTCCGGCGCCGGTCATCATCAGGCCGAGCCTTGCGACGGTGGCATCCTTGCTGTCCAGCGTGCCGGCGATGCGGCCCTCATACATCACCGCGATGCGATCCGAGAGCATCAGCAATTCCTCGAGGTCCTCGCCGATGACGACGATGCCGCAGCCCTTGGCGCGCATGGCCAGGAATTTTTCGTGGATGAAGCGGGCGGCGCCGATGTCGAGGCCGCGCGTCGGTTGCGAGACGATAAGCACCTTCGGATCGAAGGCCAGCTCGCGGGCCAGCAGCGCCTTCTGCAGATTGCCGCCGGACAGCGCGCCGGCGCGCACCATCGGGCCGGGGCAGCGTATGTCATAGGCCTTGATCTGTTGCTCGGCGAAGGCGCGGATCGCGGCCGGATTGAGCAGCCCCTTACGGCTGAAGGTCTCGGTGCCGATACGCGGCAACACCATGGAGTCGGCTAAAGGCAGGTTGGTGACGAGGCCGGTCGTCATGCGGTCCTCGGGTATGCGGCCGAGGCCGAGCGCCTGCAGCTCGCGCGGCGAGAATTGCGCGACCGCTTTGCCGGCTATCGTCATCGTGCCGGCTCTGGGCGGCAGCATGCCGGAAATGACGTCGGCGAGCGCCCGCTGGCCGTTGCCGGAAACGCCGGCGATGCCGAGGATCTCGCCAGCGCGGACAAAAAGCGAGACGTCACGCAACGGCGTGCCGGCATGGCCGGCGGTGGAAATGCCGTCCAGCGTCATGACGGCAGCGCCGGGCGCGGAAGCTTCCCTGATCGGCGGCACGATCTCGTGGCCGCACATCAGCTTCGCCATTTCCGCCGATGTGGTGCTCGCCGGATGATCGACGCGGCCGGCGACCTTGCCGAGGCGCAGGACGACGCAGCGATGGGTGAGCGCTCGGACCTCGTTGAGCTTGTGCGAGATGAAGATGATGCCGAGCCCTTTCGCCGCCATGGAGCGCAGGGCGGCGAACAGCCCTTCGACCTCCGAAGGCGCCAGCACCGCCGTCGGCTCGTCGAGGATCAGGAGCTTCGCGCCGCGAAACAGCGCCTTGATGATTTCCAGCCGCTGCTGCTCGCCGACCGACAGCGCCGACACCGGCAAGTACGGATCGAGGCTCAGCCCATGCTGGCGGCTGATCTCCTTCAGTCGCGCCAACCCGCCGGCGCGATCGATGCGGCCGGACTTGCCGGGAATGCCGATCAGGAGGTTCTCCAGCACCGTCAGGCGCGGCGCGAGGTGGAAATGCTGGTGCACCATGCCGATGCCGGCGGCCAGGGCGTCGGCCGAATTGTGGATGGCGACGGGCCTGCCTTCGACCAGGATCTCGCCGGCGTCCGGCGCATAGGCGCCGAACAGCACGTTCATCAGCGTCGTCTTGCCGGCGCCGTTCTCGCCCAAAAGGCCGAGAATCTCGCCGGGCGCGACACTAAGATCGACGGCCTCGTTCGCCTTGACGGCGTCGAAGCTCTTGGTGATGCCGCGCATTTCGATGAGTGGGGCGGACAAGGGGTGCTCCCTGAATTTGCATTCCCGAGGGCAGCGCGAGGCCCCCCTCTCTGGCCTGCCGGCCATCTCCCCCCTCAAGGGGGGAGATCAGATGTCACCGCGGCTTTCGCCAGCTTTCAACGTTGAAAAGATCAAGCGCCGTCGACGGAACTGCCAATCTCCCCCCTTGAGGGGGAGATGTCCGGCAGGACAGAGAGGGGGGCCTCACGCCGCCCCTCAACAAGGCGTCAATCCGAAACCGGCGTGTTCTCGTCGACGTCGACGCGGAAATTGCCTTCGAGGATCTCGGCCTTCTTCTTCTCGACGAGGTCCTTGACGTCGGCGGGCAGCGTCTTGTCGAATTTGTGGTAGGGCGCCAGATACGAGCCGCCCTTGGCCATGCGCGAGAAATCGCCATAGTCCTGCGCGGTGAAGACACCGGCCTTGACCAGCTTGATCGCCTGCTCGACCGTCGGGTACATGTCCCAGACCGGGCCGGTGATGACCGTGTCGGGCCCTAGACTGGACTGGTCGGACATGTTGGAGATGGCGAAGATCTTCTTCTCGACCGCCGCCTCGATGACGCCGAAGCGCTCGGCATAGATGACGTCGACGCCGGCGTCGATCTGCGCCACGGCCGCTTCCTTGGCCTTGGGCGGATCGAAGAAGGAGCCGATGAAGGCGACCTTCTTCTTGACGTTCGGATTGACCTCCTTGGCGCCGGCGAAGAAGGCGTTGACCAGCCGGTTCACCTCCGGAATGCCCATCGCCGCGACGGCGCCCACCGTGCCCGACTTCGACATCTTGCCGGCGATCATGCCGGAGAGGTAGGCGGGCTCATGGATCCAGTTGTCGAAGACGCCGAAATTGGGTTCGGCCGGGCCGGCGCCGGAGCCGAACAGCCAGGCGGTCTTCGGGAATTGCTTGGCGGTCTTGCGCGATTCACGCTCGGCGGCGAAGGCGTCGCCCAGCACCAACTGGTAGCCCCCTTGAGCATATTCGCGCATGACGCGGCTGAAGTCGGCGGTCTGCACCTTTTCCGACCATTTGTATTCGATGCCCAGTTCCTTCTCGGCCTTCTGCAGGGCGACATGGATCTGGTTGTCCCACGGTTCCTCGATCGGCGTGGCGAAGATCGCCGCCACCTTCAGCTTCTTGTCCTTGGCGAAGGCCGCGCCGGGCAGCACGGTGGCCGCAAGGCCGAGCGCGCCGAGTTCCAGCACGCTGCGCCGCGACAGGCCCGTGCGTTGCGTTTTGCTACGTTCGTTTTCCATTGAAGTGCCCCTCTGTTCGACAGCCGTGTCGAGCCGGCCGTTCAAGAATGTCAGACGCCCGGGACTATGGAACGGCGCCTGAGTTTTGTCCACATGGTCAAATTTGGCGTGTGGCGCTGCGGCGAGCAAGCCGGGAAGATCGGCGTGACAGCACCCCCCTCTGGCCTGCCGGCCATCTCCCCCACAAGGGGGGAGATCAGATGACGGCCTTCGCTAATCTCCAACGTTGCAAGAGGAGCGAGACGCCAGAGCTGCCAATCTCCCCCCTTGCGGGGGAGATGTCCGGCAGGACAGAGGGGGGTGCGAAGGAACTCCGGCGCTCGTTCCGGATGGCTAACTCTCCCACGCCCCCGTCTCGGCAAATCGCCTCAGCGGCGGCGCCGGCTCGAAGATCGCCCGGCCGGTCTGACCGTGCCAATGCTCCAGCCGCTCGACGATCTTCTTCGCCCCTTCGAGCCCGGCCCAGAACATCGGCCCTCCCTTGCCGATCGGGAAGCCGTAGCCGTTGACCCAGACCACGTCGATGTCGGACGCCCGCGCGGCGATGCCTTCCTCGAGAATCTTCGCGCCCTCGTTGACGAGTGGGTAGAGCGTGCGTTCGATGATCTCGCCGGCGCTGATCTCGCGTCGGGGGATGCCCAGTTCAGCCGCCTTGGCGCGGATCAGCGCCTCGACTTCCGAATCCGAGAGCGGCTCGCGCGAGCCGCTCTCATAGCGGTACCAGCCGCGCCCGGTCTTTTGGCCGAAATGGCCCTGCTCGCACAGCGTGTCGGCGATCAGCGCGGTGAGGCCGCGGGCCTTGCGGTTGCGCCAGCCGATGTCGAGGCCGGCGAGGTCGCCCATCTGGAACGGCCCCATCGGCCAGCCGAAATCGGTGAACGCCTTGTCGACCTCATGCGGCGTTGCACCTTCGAGCAACAAAAATTCGTTTTCCGCGCCGCGCGCGGACAGCATGCGGTTGCCGACGAAACCGTGGCAGACGCCGACGACCACGGCCACCTTGCCGATGCGCCGGGCAAGATCGGCGACCGTCGCCAGCGCGTCGGGCGCGGTCTTTTCGGCGCGCACGATCTCGAGGAGCTTCATGACGTTTGCCGGCGAAAAGAAATGCATGCCGAGCACGTCGCCTGGACGAGAGGTCGAGGCGGCGATCGCGTCGACGTCGAGATAGGAGGTGTTGGTGGCGAGGATGGCGCCGGGCCTAGCGATGGCGTCGAGCTTGCCGAACACCTCTTTCTTCACCGCCATGTCCTCGAACACGGCCTCGATGATCAAATCGCAATCGGCGAGGTCGGCATAGTCGGTGCTGCCCTTGAACAGTCCGACCCGCTTCTGCTTCGCCTCGTCCGTCAACGAGCCGCGGCTGACCGAAACGGCATAGTTCTTGTCGATCGTCGCAAGCCCGCGCCGCAGCGCCTCTTCGCTGGTCTCAAGCAAAGTCACCGGAAGGCCGCCATTGGCGAAAGCCATGGCGATGCCGCCGCCCATGGTGCCGGCGCCGATGACGCCGATGCGCTCGATCCGGCGCCTCTGCAGGTCCTTGCCCGGCAGCTTCGCCGCCTCGCGCTCGGCGAAGAACAAATGCCGCTGCGCGCGCGACTGGTCTCCGGAGACGAGTTTCAGGAAAAGCTGGCGCTCCGCCGCCAGCGCTTCGTCGAACGGCAAGGTGATCGCATTGCGCACGGCCTCGGCGCAGGCAAGCAGCGCTTCCAGTCCGCGCGCCTTCCTGGCGAGTTCCGCCGCCTGGGCGTCGAAAGCGGCGAGATCGGTCGCGGCAAGGCGGTCATTGCGGTCGCGTACCAGCACGAACGGTCCGCCTTGCGCGACCATTTCGTTGGCGAAACGAATGGCCTGGGCAAGCAGATCGCCGTCGAATACCGCATCCACGAAGCCGGCGGCCTTCGCGTCGTCGGCTGAAACCGGCGCTCCGGAAACGATCATGCCGAGCGCTTTCGCCGCACCCACAAGGCGCGGCAGGCGCACCGTGCCGCCGCCGCCAGGCAAAAGGCCGAGCTTCACTTCCGGCAGGCCGAGTTTGGCACCGGCATCCGCGACGCGGAAGTGGCAGCCGAGCGCAAGCTCCAGCCCGCCGCCCAGCGCCGTGCCGTGAATGGCGGCGACCGTCGGCTTGGGAAGCGTTTCCAGCAAGGCGATGATGGCGCGCAGTTCCGGCTGCTGGAGCGGCTTGCCGAATTCGGTGATGTCGGCGCCGGCGACAAAGGTGCGCCCGGCGCAAGCGATGACGATCGCGCTCGCGGCGGGATCGTCGCGCAGCGCGGCAAGCGCCTCGTAAAGCGGTTTGCGGACGTGAAAGCTCAGCGCATTGACCGGCGGGTTGTCGATGGTGACCACCGCGATGCCGTTCTCGTTTGCGACGCTGACAGAACTGGACAAGCGGAACCTCCCGAGACCGGCTGCAATCGGAACAAGGGTTTACTAGGCAGCGACCCGGATGGGAACCCGATGCGGCGCTGGCCCAATCGTTGACGCGGAGCGGCTAGTTATCAACCCGGCCGAAGGGCGGCACGTCGCCGATCACTTCGCGCTTGTCCTTGCCGCAGGTGAAGGTCTTCGCCTTTTCGTCAGCGAGCTTGCGGGCCTGGTCGTTGGCTTGCGGGTTGCCGGTGGCCAAAACCAGACCGACGGTGCAGCCCTGATGCTCTTCCGGTTGCGCGACCTTGGCGACGACCAGCACGTCGGTCGATTTCTTATCGTCCTCAGGGTTGCTGACCGAGCGGCGATGAATGGCAGCGAAAGGGATGGCGACGTCGCCATTTGTCTCGATGCGCCACTCGACCTTGGGGCCGGAGCCGTTAAAGGCGGTGAAGCTCTCCCAGACCGCGGTCATGTCGTCCGACGGGAAGCCATAATAGACGGATTCGCGCGCATCATCGTAGCCGATCAAGACCGGGTAGCCGCGATAGCCGGAGCAGACGAGGTTCGCCCAGTCGCCGTCGCCTTGCCCGGCCTGGGCGTAGGTTACGCAGTCCTTCTTCGAGTCGAGATCGGTGTAGGCGCTGGAGATTTCGCCGGCCTGGGCCGCCTGGCACAAACCGGCGAGGGCGAGCGGGATCAGAAGAGCGCGCATGGCAGGCAACTCCTTTTCGAGTTGCCGAGAGCGTAACGTCGTTTGCTATTTCTTCAAGCTGGCTTCGATCAGCAGGTCGGCGTTGCGGGCGACGGCGGCCGCCGGTCCGCCCAGGCCGAACAACTGGCCACTGATATAGGCGCCCTCGATGAGGAGCAGCAGGCCGTCGCCCAGCGTGTCGGAATCGGCAGCGCCCATCGCGGCGGCCATGGCGCGCAGGCGCCGGCGCAATTCCACCTTGTTGTTCTCGCTCACCACCCGCGCGGGGTGCCCATGTTCGGGATATTCCACCGCAGCGTTGGTCATGCCGCAGCCGCGATAGTCCGGTTTCTGGGTGCGTTTGCCGACCCGGGTCAGGAATGCGATGATCTGAGCGCGCGGATTGCCCGGATGCGCGTCGACGGCCTCGTCGAACCGCTCCCAGAATTCGAGGTCGTATTTGCGCAGATAAGAGGCGGCGAGCTCGTCCTTGGACGGGAAGCTGCGGTAGAGGCTCGGCTTGGTGACGCCGGCGCGCCTGACGATCTCGTCGACGCCGATCGCCCTGATGCCCTCGCGATAAAAAAGGTCGCGCGCCACGTCCAGGATCTTGTCCGCCGCTTTCGGGGCGGGGGGCGCGTTCAACGACGCTTCAATTTTATTGTCCGATGGCATGCAAACAACTCGCTTGACAATGTTACTGACCGGTACGTATGTATGGCGCTATCCCATTGCAACGTACCGGTCAGTAACATGATAGTCCAGTCCCGCCCGTTTGGCCAGCGTTACGCTTTCGTTGTCGTTGCCGTCATTTTCTTCTGTTTGCTGATCGCGGCGGGGCTTCGTTCGGCGCCGTCGGTGATGATGGTTCCGCTGGAAGAAAGCTTCGGCTGGCGCCGCGACGTCACCTCCTGGGCCGCCAGCGTCGGCATCCTGCTTTACGGCTTGACCGGACCGTTCGCCGCCGCGCTGATGGAACGCATCGGGCTGCGCCGCACGCTGCTCGGCGCGCTGCTGGTGATGTCGGGATCGACCGCGCTCAGCCTGTTGATGACCAAGCCCTGGCACCTCTTCATCACCTGGGGCGTGTTTTCCGGCATCGGTTCGGGCGCGGTAGCGAGCGTGCTGGGCGCCACCATCGTCAACCGCTGGTTCAAGACCAATCGCGGCCTGATGATGGGTCTGATGTCGGCCTCCAGCGCCACCGGCATGCTTGTGTTCCTGCCGCTCATCGCTTCGCTGGCGCAGAGCGGCGGCTGGAAGCCGGTGGCGATAGCGGTCGCGATCGCGACGGCGGCGCTGATCCCGTTCGTCTTGCTGCTGGTGCCGGAGCGCCCCGCTTCCATCGGCCAGGTGCGCTACGGCGCCGATGCCGACGACGTGCCGCCGGTGTCGCCCGCATCGCAGGGCAATTTCCTGGCGCATACGCTGAACACGTTGCGGCGCGCCGCCGGCACACGGGTGTTCTGGTATCTGTTCGCCACCTTCTTCGTCTGCGGCTTCACCACCAACGGCCTCGTCGGCACGCATCTCATCGCCTTCTGCGGCGACATGGGCATCGGTGAGGTGCAGGCGGCCGGGCTGCTGTCGATGATGGGCATCTTCGACCTGATCGGCACCACGCTGTCCGGCTGGCTCACCGACCGCTTCGATCCGCGCAAGCTGCTCGGCGTCTACTACGCGGTGCGCGGGCTGTCGCTGATCTACCTGCCTTATTCCGGTTTCTCGGCGACCAGCCTGGTCATCTTCGCCGTGCTCTACGGCCTCGACTGGATCGCCACGGTGCCGCCGACGCTCAGGCTCGCCAACGAGGCGTTCGGCGACCGCAGCGGGCCGATCGTGTTCGGCTGGATCGTCGCCGGCCACCAGGTGGGCGCGGCGGCGGCCGCAGCCTTCGGCGGCACGATGCGCGAGCTGCAGGGCAATTACGAGCTGGCCTTCCTGATCGCAGGGATGACGGGCATTGCGGCGGCTTGTATTTCGCTGCTGATCAACACGAGCAGGCCGGCGTTCGAGCCGGAGCCGCAGGCGGCTTAAGGCGCGACTTTCCCTTCTCCCCTTGTGGGAGAAGGTGGCCGCGAAGCGGTCGGATGAGGGGTGCTCCAGGGAAAGCCAGCGTCTCACTCAGCTGGAACGCCGGCGACGCCTCACCCATAGGAACGTCAACGCCTCACTCCGCTGGAACACCCCCTCATCCGTCTCGGCGCTAACGCGCCGATCCACCTTCTCCCACAAGGGGAGAAGGGAAGAGCTGTCGACTGTTATCAAAACTTCATGGTTCCGAAATGTGCCTGAAACATTGAGGCGTGAGCTTGGCGGTCCCGTTCAACGCCATCCGGAGACAGCCATGAACAAGCTCTCGTTGACCCGCCGCGCTTTCGTCACCTCGGCCAGCGCCTTTGGCCTTGTCGGCGCCTCCGGGCTCGGGCTGCCCTATTATTCCCGCGCCAGCCAGCGGCCGGCCTTCACGCATGGCGTCCAGTCGGGCGACGTCGACGCCACGTCCGGCATGGTGTGGACCCGCACCGACCGTCCGGCGCGCGTCATGTACGAAGTGTCGACGACCGAAAGCTTCGCCAACGCGACCAGGCTGGCTGCGCTCGATACCTCGCCGGCCAGCGACTATACGGTCAAGCGGCTGCTCACCGACCTCGCCTCGGACCAGGACGTCTTCTACCGCATGACCGCGGCCGATCTTTCCGACATCAACGCCGTCTCCGAGCCGATCGTCGGCCGCTTCCGCACCGCGCCGTCGTCAAAGCGCGACGTGCGCTTCGCCTGGTCGGGCGACACGGCCGGCCAGGGCTGGGGCATCGACGAGACCGGCATGAAGACCTATTCGACCATCGCCAAGCACACGCCGGACTTCTTCCTGCATTCCGGCGACACGATCTATGCCGACGGCGCCATGAAGGATGAGGTCGACCTCCCCGGCGGCGGTAAGTGGAAGAACGTCGTCATGCTCGACGGCAAGCGCAAGGTCGCCGAGACGCTGGACGAGTACCGCGACCAGTGGAAATACAACATGATGGACAAGCATGTGCTTGGCCTCTCCGCCATCTGCCCGACCTTCTACCAGTGGGACGACCACGAGGTGCTCAACAACTGGTCGGATTCGAAGAATCTCGCCGCCGACGACCGCTACAAGGAAAAGTCGATCCATGTGCTGGCCGCCCGGGCGGCACGCGCCTTCCACGAAATGACCACCATCCGCTACGAGCCGTCGGAGCCGGGCCGCGTCTACCGCAAGATCTCGCACGGGCCGCTGCTCGACGTGTTCTTCCTCGACATGCGCTCCTATCGCGGCCCCAACGGCCCCAATCTGGATGAAACGCTGACGCCGAAGTCGCGCATGATCGGCGAGGAGCAGTCCAAGTGGCTGAAGCGCGAGCTGGCCAACTCCAAGGCGACCTGGAAGATCATCGCCGCCGACATGCCGCTCAGCCTCGTGGTCTGGGACGACGCGGCGAAGAAGGTCGGCTTCGAGGCCGTCAGCAACAACGACAATGGCGCGCCGAAGGGTCGCGAGCTCGAATTCGCGGATGTGCTGCGCTTCATCAAGAATGCCGGCATCACCAACACGGTGTGGCTCACCGCCGACGTCCACTACACCGCGGCGCATTACTACAATCCCGACAAGGCGCAGTTCCAGGATTTCAATCCGTTCTGGGAATTCGTCTCCGGCCCGATCCATGCCGGCACCTTCGGCCCCAACGACCTCGACATGACGTTTGGGCCCGAGCTGAAATTCATCAAGGCGCCGACCGCCGACCAGGGCCAGAACCTGCCGCCGTCGGCCGGGCTGCAGTTCTTCGGCCTGGTCGATATCTCCGGCGCCACCGAGCAGCTCACGGTGCGGCTGATGGATCGCGACGACAACGAGCTTTACAAGGTGACATTGGACCCCGTGCGGTCTGCGTAAGGTCGGCGCGAGGCACCCCCTCTGTCCTGCCGGACAATCTCCCCCGTAAGGGGGGAGATTGGCAGCTCCGTCGCCGGCGCTTTCTCTCCCACGTCGGCGATTAGCGAAAGCCTATGTGACATCTGATCTCCCCCCTTGCGGGGGAGATGCCCGGCAGGGCAGAGGGGGGTGCTGTCCCGCCGGCGTTTCCCGCGTTACGGCAAGGCGTTATCAATCCGGATAGCAGGTACGCGGAACGTTCGGCCAGACTGCGGTGTCGCAGTTGGCGTCCTTCTGGCGCTGCTTGAAGGAGGCGCTGACCGGGCCGGTGACGATCGGGTCGACGCCGTCGGGGGCGTCGGCGAACATCTGCTGCGCGGTCCTGGCGTCGGGTGGCGTGATCGGGTCGGCTTCCCTGAGCGTGGCCGCCGACTGCGCGGCACCGGCCGCGACGAGCGTGCCAAGCGCTGCCCACGCAAAAACCGGACGCAATCTGGACATATGATCGCTCATGAACATCGAACTGTCCGGGCCCTCAAAGGTTCCGCCTTGGTTAACAGAATCATTTCACACCAAGACGTTTAAGAATCAGTGACCATTTATTTGGGGTCGGGCCTCCCCTTTCGCAATTGCGAAAAACCTTGTATGAGCCGCGCAACCGAAAAAGGCGGCGCTTGTTAAGCCTGCCGCCTGCAACGTTCCCGAGACCAGACAAAATGAACCTCCGCAATATCGCGATCATCGCGCACGTCGACCATGGCAAAACCACGCTGGTCGACCAGCTTCTGAAACAGTCCGGAGCCTTCCGCGACAACCAGCGCGTCGCCGAACGCGCCATGGATTCCAACGACCTCGAAAAAGAGCGCGGCATCACCATCCTCGCCAAAGCGACCTCGGTCGACTGGCACGGCACCCGCATCAACATCGTCGACACGCCCGGACACGCCGATTTCGGCGGCGAGGTCGAGCGCATCCTGTCGATGGTGGATTCGGCGATCGTGCTCGTCGACGCCGCCGAAGGGCCGATGCCGCAGACCAAGTTCGTCGTCGGCAAGGCGCTCAAGGTCGGCCTGCGCCCCATCGTCGTCATCAACAAGATCGACCGTCCGGATGCCCGCCATATCGAAGTGGTCAACGAGGTGTTCGACCTGTTCGCCGCGCTCGACGCCACCGACGAGCAGCTCGACTTCCCGATCCTCTACGGTTCGGGCCGCGACGGCTGGGTGTCGGAAAACCCCGAGGGTCCGAAGGATCAGCAACTGGCGCCATTGTTCGACCTCGTCGTCAAGCATGTGCCGGCGCCGACGGTCCATCCCGGCCCGTTCCGCATGATCGGCACCATCCTCGAAGCCAACCCGTTCCTCGGCCGCATCATCACCGGCCGCATCGAGTCCGGCACGCTGAAGGCCAACCAGGCGGTCAAGGTGCTGCACCATGACGGCACCCAGATCGAGACCGGCCGCGTCTCCAAGATCCTCGCCTTCCGCGGCCTCGAGCGCCAGCCGATCGACGAAGCGCAGGCGGGCGACATCGTGGCCATCGCCGGCCTGTCGAAGGGCACCGTCGCCGACACCTTCTGCGATCTGGCGGTGAGCGAGCCGTTGCATGCGCAGCCGATCGATCCGCCGACCGTGACCATGTCCTTCCTCGTCAATGACAGCCCGCTTGCCGGCACCGAGGGCGACAAGGTGACCAGCCGCGTCATCCGCGACCGCCTGCTGCGCGAGGCCGAGGGCAACGTCGCGCTCAAGATCGAGGAATCGTCAGAGAAGGACTCCTTCTTCGTCTCCGGCCGTGGCGAATTGCAGCTCGCGGTGCTGATCGAGACGATGCGCCGCGAGGGCTTCGAGCTCGCCGTGTCGCGTCCGCGCGTCGTCATGCAGAAGGGCGAGGACGGCCAACTGCTCGAACCGGTCGAGGAAGTCGTCATCGACGTCGACGAGGAGCACGCCGGCGTCGTCGTGCAGAAAATGTCGGAGCGCAAGGCCGAGATGGTCGAGCTGCGTCCCTCCGGCGGCAATCGCCAGCGCCTCGTCTTCCACGCGCCGACGCGCGGCCTGATCGGCTACCAGTCGGAACTGTTGACCGACACGCGCGGCACAGCGGTGATGAACCGGCTGTTCTTCGCCTACGAGCCCTATAAGGGCGAATTGCCCGGCCGCACCAATGGCGTGCTGATCTCCAACGAGCAGGGCGAGTCCGTCGCCTATGCGATGTGGAACCTCGAAGACCGCGGCCCGATGATCATCGATCCGGGTGTCAAGGTCTATCAGGGCATGATCATCGGCATCCATTCGCGCGACAACGACCTCGAAGTGAACGTGCTCAAGGGCAAGAAGCTCACCAACATCCGCGCCGCCGGCAAGGACGAGGCGGTGAAGCTGACCCCGCCGATCCGCATGACGCTGGAGCGGGCGCTGGCCTGGATCCAGGATGACGAGCTGGTCGAGGTGACGCCGAAGACCATCCGGCTCCGCAAGCTCTATCTCGACCCGAACGAGCGCAAGCGTTTCGAGAAGGCGGCCAAGGTGATGGGCGCGGCGTAAACCCAGCCCCAAACATCCGAGGGAGGGAGCAATGCTCCCTCCCTTCAGACTGCTGACAAACCCCTGGCGTTAGCCGGGGGTTTTTGATTCACTGGGTCATGTTGAAGCGACCCGCCCCCGAACAGACCGCGCTTGAGATGGTGACGTTGGATCAGCTGGTTCCGGCTGATCATCTGCTTCGCAAGATCGATCG